>VBLS01000121.1 GCA_005878635.1 Methanobacteriota archaeon
GTCCTCACCCTGAGGTAACCTTCCCCATTGCAGCGGAAATTCTGACGGTCAGTCCCCGGCGAATTCGAGAGAACGGTCAACCTCGACGCTGGGGAACTTTGCCGGTCAACGCGGATGCCGGCTCGCTTTCCGGGTCATAGTCGGCCAGAGCGAATTCGTCTTGCATCTTCTGCAAGAGCCAATTCTCACGTTTCCCCCCTCCCATTTTGGTTTTCAAGATCGTCCATTCTCCTCGAAGTTTCGTGCCATACAGGACGATTCGCATCACGCCTTCGCTGAGCGCCGCCGCGGCGTCCTCTCCGGCCGGTCCGACCACCTCAAATTCGCCGTAGTCCCACACGATGACTTCCCCCGCGCCATAATCGCCTTCCGGGAGGGCTCCCTCGAACAGAAGGTAGTCGAGAGGGTGGTCCTCCACATGGATCGCGAGGCGCTTCACAGAAGGATCTTTACTTGGCCCCTTCGGGACCGCCCATGAGACGAGGGCCCCGCCAATTTCCAGTCGGAAGTCGTAGTGGAGATTCCTGGCCCAGTGCTTCTGGACGGCGAAGCGGGGTCGCTCGGCTCCGGTCCGCGGAGCCGCTTCGGGGATCGCGGTAGCCATGCCGACGGCCTAAAGGGGCCGCAGCTTTCTCCTTTACTAGACCCTTTCTGCTGGAGCGCCGCATCACAAGAACGAACGCCCTGAACCGTGTACCCCAGCCGTTCCTCCGTGATGTCTCATCAGGGGGGAGACGAGTCGGGTCCACCGGTCCTCGCTGGGCATCGGGTCTTCGCCACCGCTCGTTCCTCGGCTCGGCCGAACCACTTCGGTCCCGTGCAGGGTCTTATACCATCCGGACGTTCGCGCGGCCACAGCTTGCGGTGAGGGCATGAGCGAAGGCATCACAGCGCGGAGGTTCCACGAATCCGAGGGGGTCGAGGATTGGCGGGTGGTGGGGGAAGGAGCGTGCACATACTTCCGCACCGGCTCGTTCGAGGCGGGGGCACGCCTCGTCAGCGCGATCAGTGAGCTAGCCGGTCTCGACGACCACCACCCGGACGTTGACCTGCGGCACGATGGCGTGATCGTGCGGCTGATCACGGTGCGGCCCGACTACTACGGGCTGAGCGAGCGCGACCTCGAGCTCGCTCGGAAGATTTCAACGGTCGCGCGCAAGTTGGGTGTCTCCGCGGAGCCGGCCCGCGTGCAGACGGTCCTTGTGACGATCGATGCGTTCGACATCCAAAAGGTGAAGCCGTTCTGGCGGGCCGTGCTTGGATACCAGGACCGCGATGACAGTCCTGAGGACCTCGTCGACCCGCTCGGTCGCGGGGCATCCATCTGGTTCCAGAAGATCGGCGCGCCGGACCCGCAGGTCAACCGGATCCACCTCGACATCTGGGTGCCACCCGACCAGGCGCAAGTGCGGATCGCCGCCGCGATCGCGGCCGGCGGCCGCCTCGTCACCGACCAGTATGCGCCCGCCTGGTGGACGCTCGCCGACCCCGAGGGCAACCTCGCGGACGTCGCCACGACGACGAGCCGCGACTGAGTACTCTCCCGCGGGACGATTGGTGTCGCTCGGTCTGGGCGAACGGTCGTCGGCTCACACGGGGTCCGAGTGCGCGACGCAACAGCTCTCCGAAGGGCTAAGAGAGCGAGTCGGTTGAGGGTCTGAACTTGAGCCCCGAATCAGACGAGCGGTTGATGAGGATCCATACCGCGACCCTCTTCAATTGCGACGCGGACGGACGAATCGTATCCCTGCGCCGACCGTGGAGCCGCAGCGGGAATCCGCCCCGATTCTTCATGGGGCGAAGGCCCGATGGCAACGTTTGGCTCTTTCGCGACGACATTCCCGATGACCTCGCAGGTAAACTCGATGAACTCTGCCGATCCGAGCCCTTGGCAAAGGATCTGATGGGTCCACCAAGCGTTGCATCGGCAATTCGAGCTGCGCTCGAAGGGCATGTCCGCGTGAACCGCGAGTATCGCGGGCCTGCCTACCTGATTCCGGAAGGTACCGGAGCGCCGAAGGACGCCGTCTTGATTACGAAAGGGAAGAGGCGCGTGCTCGAGGCCGGATTTCCAGAAATGCTCCCGCCCCTGGCAGCCGACGTCGATATCGGACCGGTCACCGCAGCGGTCGTGAACGGAAGCGCCGTGTCGATTTGCTACTGCGCTCGCCTGTCTCCCTGGGCGGCCGAAGCCGGCGTCGAGACCTTGGATGCCATGCGGGGCAGGGGCTACGCCACGGCCGCGGTCGCCGCCTGGGCGGCCGCCTTGCGGCGGCGGGGACTTCTGCCTCTTTACAGCGCGTCATGGGAGAATGTTGCCTCGCAGCGGGTCGCCGAAAAGGTAGGCGCCGTGTGCTACGGCGAGGATTGGGAGATCGAGTGAGTTCAAGGGAATCCTGCAATGCCTCACCGAACGTCACATCTAGGAACGAATGAAGGACCGAGTGAGGCCTACTCGCATCCGACGGATTGAAAAGCGAAAGGTCCGGAACTTGCCTACCGCTTCGAGAGATCCGAAGCCGCGAGGTCGACGAAAGCGGCAACACACGAGCCAAAATCTGGAAGTGGAAAACGACCGGCGAGGTCCCCTTCCGCCGCTCATCCATTAATATGCCCAGTCCGTTGGCGGACGCGCAATGGCGGCCGCGGGAACGCAGGCCCTTTTCGAGCAACTTACGATTCTTCTGATCCTGGCCACCGCGAGCCACTTTCTCTTTCGACGATTCCATCAACCCACGATTATCGGGGAGATTGGGGTGGGCATCGTCTTGGGCCCGAGCCTCGTGGGAAACGCAGCCTTGGGTCCCTACCGAGTTGTTTTCGATCCCGCCGTCGTCGCGACACTGGCGGTCCTCGGTTCGATTTTCCTCCTCTTCTTGATCGGATTAGATTTCGACTTTCGCGCGGTCTACACGCCACGGAATATCGCCGTCGCCTTCGGAGGTGTCGTGCTCCCGCTCGTCGTGGGCTTTGGGACGGCGTTGTACCTGGCGCCCACGACGTCGATCGGGGTCAACGGGACGCCATTCACGATGGCCTTGTTCGTGGGGGCCACGTTCACGGCGACGAGTGTCGCCATCACGGCCGCCGTCCTCCTCGAGTTCAACTTCGTCAAGGACCCGGTGGCCCAGACAATTCTGGGAGCGGCGGTCGTCGACGACATCCTCGGCCTGATTGTCCTGTCCGTCGTCGTGGGCACGTCGGCGGGGCGGGTGAGTGCCTTGGACCTCGCGATCCTCCTTGCCGAAGCCGTGGGATTTCTCGCCATCGGGATGGCGGCGGGCGTCTATGTGTTCCGGCGAATCGTCCTGCGAATCCAAGTCGAGGGAAAGAGGCTGGGACTCCCTCACAGCGGATTCCTCGTCGCGATGGCGATCACGTTCCTCTTCACGCTCACCGCGGAATCCATCGGCCTGTCCGCCGTCGTCGGCGCGTTCCTCGCGGGCAGCGTGTTCGCCGGCACGGCGTTCCAGAAAGATTTCTCCGAAGGGGCCCGTCATCTCGCGGCCGTCTTCACGCCGATTTTCTTCGTGTCCCTAGGACTCCAAGTCAACGTCCCCGCCGTCGCGGCCCAGACCGGCCTGATCCCGCTCGCGGCGGCCCTGACCGTCATCGCTGTGATCACGAAGGTCGTCGGCTGCAGCCTTCCCGCCCGTATCGCGAGGATGACTGCCCACGAGGCGGTCGCGATCGGCTGGGGCATGACCCCGCGTGGTGAGGTCGGGCTCATCGTCGCCGTCACGGCCCTGACGGCCGGCGTGATCGGCGACGCCCTGTTTTCCGTGATCGTCTTCGTGTTGATCCTCGTCACGATCCTGCCCACTCCCTTGTTCAAGCGGGCCCTCCGTGCCGTGGAAAGGGAACGTCGCCCGGCGGGCGAGTCGTCTTCGAACGTCACAGAAACGAGGCCTCGCGGCGGCTAGGCCGCAGGTCCTTCCCCGGTGGCGCTGCGGTTCGGGACGTGAAGCCCATAAGGCCTCCCGTGTTATCTCGTCCACCGGGGGCGGGAGCCGTTCTTTCGAAGCCGGAACTTTCGGACCTCTTCAAGGTCGCGCTTCGCGCGCTGAAAGCAGAGCCCCACGAGGCGGCCACCCGTGAGATGACCCCCGGGCTCCTCCAATCCATCCTGAAGGGCCACGGCGCGAATCGAGTCGTCGTGGCAAACCTTCCGCGGGAGCTCCGCGACCTCGTCGCGGTTGCCCTGAAAGGCCTGTCCATCGCGTTTGTCGAAGACCTCCGCGCTGAGGACGCCCTCGCCGCGTGCGCCGCCGCGGACGCCGGGATCACGTGGGCGGAGTTCGCGATTGCGGAGGACGGAGCGATTGCCGAGGTGGCCCGCGACGATACGGCGCGGCTCGCCGCCTCCCTGCCGATCGTGCACGTCGTCCTCCTTGCCGCGGACCGGTTGGTCCGGGATGTCGCCGAGGCGATGGAGCGAGCGGGCGGCGTGCTCCGCTCGAGCGGCCCGGGACAGAGGCCCACGATCACCTTTATCTCGGGGCCGAGCCGGACGGGAGACATCGAACTCCGCCTCCTGTACGGGGTCCACGGTCCCCATTCCCTCCACGTCGTGCTCCTCGACTGGTACGAAGGGAGGTAGGCCAATGCCCAAAGGACGCCAACGGCTCGCGGCGGAGGTTCGGCGGTCCATCGAGGAACCGGAGCGGATCGGCAAGCTCTGGGAGGCGATGGAGCGAGGTCGAGCGAATCGGGCCGCGACGATCGAGCAGGCGGGCCTCGACCTCCCGGTGTTCCGGGATCGGGTGCGGTCCATCAAGGAGACCGCGGCCCAGGACCCCTCGATCGCGGAGGCCTTTGCCGACGCCGTCCGAGCGAACGGCGGACGCGTGCTCTTCGCGGCGACGGGTCGGGAGGCGGTCCGGTATCTGCTCGACGTGTGCCGGGCCCAGGGCGCGGAATTCCTCGTGAAATCGAAGTCCCTGACCTCGGAGGAGATCGAGATGAACCAAGGTCTCGCCGCGGAGGGGATCCGCGCCATCGAGACGGACCTGGGCGAGCTCCTTTGTCAAGTGGCGGGGGAGAAGCCTTCCCATCTCGTCTTCCCGGCGATCCACATGACGTCCGATCGGATTGCGAAGATGCTGACGGAGGAATATGGAGAACCGATCGCTTCGGAACCTTCGAGCATCCTGTCCGCGGTCCGCGCGAAACTCCGTCCCTTGTTCCTCGCCGCGAAGGTGGGGGTGACCGGAGCG
>VBLS01000122.1 GCA_005878635.1 Methanobacteriota archaeon
ATGGTCCGGCCCGGGGTTTGACGGCGGCGCACCGGTGACGGGATACAAGATCTACCGGGGCACGACGTCGGGCGGCACGACCCTCCTCGTCACGGTCGCTGGGGGAAACGATTCCTACGCGGACGGCGGGCTCACGAATGGCCAGGCCTATTACTACCGGGTCAGCGCCGTGAACCGGGTGGGAGAAGGAGCGCTCTCGGTGGAAGCTTCGGCCACGCCCTCCTCCGGCCCTGCCGTCCCCGCCTCTCCGCAGAATCTCGTGGCGACGGCGGGGAATCGGGCGGTCACGTTGCGATGGTACGCTCCCGCATCGGACGGAGGCAGCCCGGTCGAAAACTACACTGTTTATCGCGGGACGTCGCCGAGCAACCTGGCGGTCCTGATCTCCGGTTCGAAGTCGCTGTCCCTCTTCGACGGCGGGGTGACGAACGGGGTCACGTACTATTACGCCGTCGCGGCGGTGAACGCGGTCGGGACCGGACCTCGAAGTCCTCCGATCTCCGCGACGCCGAAGGGATCGAGCTCCGGCCCGGACACGACGAGCCCGACCATCGCGATTGTCTCCCCGGGCCCAGGAGCCCTCGTCGCGCCCGGGCCTCTGAACGTGTCCGGGACGGCGTCGGACGATGTCGGTCTCGCATGGGTCGAAGTGAGTGCGGATGGCAGGACCTGGACCCTCGCCACCCTGGGGACCGCATCATGGAACGCGATCGTCAACTTGACGATTGGACCGAGGACGATCTACGCTCGGGCGATGGATGGTTCGGGGAACAGCGCGGACGCGAACGTCACGGTCACGGTCTCGCCCGATGCGGGGACGAATGCGGCCGGCGGCGACCCGTCGCGATCGTTGATCGCCACCGCCGTCATCTCGTTTGCCATCGCGGCCGCAGGTGCCTGGTTCGTGCTCGACCGGCGCCGCCGCGAGGGGGGCCCTCGGCCCTCGATGTCGAGGCGGCCTCCGGACGACCCCCTCGCCGGAGCGGGAGAGAACCCTGCGGTCAAGAGTTCTGTGACCACGGTGACGACGCAACAGCGCGTCGCCGTCGTGGCTCCCACGGCAGAGAAACGACAGGCGTCCCGTGATTCGCCGCCGAAGATCATGGGGCGGTGGCGAAAGTGACGCGAACCTCGTCGGCCTCGAGAAAGCGGCCCAGGTCGTGGGCCTCCCGGTCGACGAGCTCGCGGATGCCGGATCCCAATCGCCGGAACGGCTCGATCGTCACGCGGAGCCGCGTCCCCTTGAAGGCGTGACTCCACACGCCCGCGACGCGGCCGTCGATGAGGAGCACCGGCGAGAGCCAACCCTGAGGCCGGTACACCCTCTTGTGATGCGTCGCCTCGACGAGATGCCCGTGGTCCTTCTGACCAAGGAGGAACGAGTCGAAAAACGGGAGCAGACGCACGATGGGCCCCTTCAATCGGGCCCGCTTCAGGATCGGCACGTCGTCTCGCAAGACCCATGCGATCCGACCGTCGGCGTCCACGGGTGCAAGATCCTCGGCGTTCCGATCCCAAATCGCGCGAGCCGTGGTCGCGGTGACGTAGGTCCACCACGCGAAATCGGCCGGGGTCGCGGGACCGTGGGCCTTCAAGTAAGCTCGCAGGAGCGCATCCTCCGCGTCCTGCACAGATAAATCGCGCCACCGAGGATACCAAACGTCGGGCCGGACGAAAGTCCCCTCATTTCCCTGCGGAGGCCCCGCGCAGGCAACGCCGCGAACGCACGCGTAGGAGAGGAGGCCGCCGACGGACAGGGGGCGGCCACCGACCTCGAAGGCATCGACCTCTCCCTCTTTGCCCCACCCGCGGCCGGATCGGATCCGTTTCGTCCCGAAGGATTCGCCCAACCGCGCCGCCAGTTCGGTCCGCGTCAGTGGACGATCCAAGATTTCGCCGATGTGCTTCAACAGCCCTTCAATCACCTCGATCGATCGCCCGCGCCGGACCATCCACCGCGCGTCGCGATCGGCGCGCCCCGCGCAGCCGCGGACGAAAACGGTGTAGTCGTTCGAGGGGACGAGATGGACCGTCCCTCGCATGCACCACACTTTCGCGAGGGTGCGATCGTGCCAGAGGGCTTTCTCGACGTCAGATCGGCGAAGGCCACGGGTCCGGGCCCACAGCGACATCTGGGCCGCCGACATCACCTGTGCCTGCGCGCCCGCCATGTCGCCGGCGACCTGGGCCAGGTTGAGGGCGGGAGTTCGCGACGTGAGATGGTGGCGCGTCAGGCGAAACGCTGCGACTTTCTCCGCCGAGATCCGTGGTGCATCGCCCACGGGAGCGTCCTTCGCCATCCGTGAAGGCATCGCGATCACAGCAGGAAAGGCTTTGCGACGGAGGGCGAAAAGGTCATTCCCCGTTTTTCCGAAACCTTAAGATGAGCCAACAGTTCCTCGCCTGGGTAGCGGTCTCCATGGGGAAAATCGAACGGCCGAGTCTCGAGAGCCTGATCATGGACTTCGCGATGTCTCTCACTCGCCGGGCCACGTGCAAGCGAGCCCAATTCTCGTGCGTCGTAACCTCAGAGGATATGACCCAAATTTACGGGTTCGGCTACAACGGCACCGCTAGGGGCTTCTCCCATGATGATTGCAAGTTCGATCAGCCGGGGAACTGTCAGTGCGTGCATGCCGAGCAAAACGCACTCATCAAGGTCCGCGTCAATGACCCACGGAAGGTCGTGTTCGTCACGGGCCAGCCCTGCGTGACGTGCGCGAAGCTCATCATCAACAGCGGCGCTTCGAAGGTGTACTACCGTAGCGCCTATCGCAGCGATGAAGGGCTCGAGCTTTTCAAGAAAGCAGGGGTCGAAATAGAACGCGTCTGAACCGCCGGCGGTATCCCTGGTCGCGGCCGTTTCCACTCATGGATAGGCCGGGATCCCACCCGGGGCCGGCACGGATCCGTCGACGGGTCCCTTCTTGAGAACGGGTGCGGGCGCACCGGCTTCGGTCGTAGTTGGCCCCTTGGGAAGCTTGGCCAAGAGATCGCGGATCACCGGCGTGAAGGGGTCCACGAGCCCTCCGGCGAAACCTTTCTCCCCGAGGCCCAGCACATCGGACTCTTGCAACCCGCCTCCGACGTACAGATCGAGGTCGATTCCGTCGAGGGTCGCAAGGAAGGCCGGGTCGGGTCCGAGCTCGGTCCCGAGGCGGCGGAGGTCCATCACGCAGGCGGACGGGAAACCGATTCCCCGCAGGAGGTTCGCGACGTCGCGCAGCTCGGTGGGACCGGCGTGGCCTCCCCGCCAGAGGACCTTCCCGTCCCAATCGATGCACGGCAAGACGTCGTTCGAAAGGGCGTAGAGCCCCGCGAACGCATCGGGAGAGCGCAGGGTCTTCGTGCCCGCGACGACCCGCTCGACGTCGAGCATGTAGCCGTCCATCACTTCCTCCGGTTCGCGGCCGCCCGAATCAAGCCACACGTCGGAGCGCTTCACCAAGTGCCGCGTCACCTCGAAGTTTGGGTTCGCGCGGTTGATCCCCGCGAGATCGAGCATGAACACGCGAGCCGCGTTGTACCGCGGCCCACCGATGGCGTCCCAGTAATCCTGATACGAAACGTGATAGGCCGTTGGACCAAGTCGTGCTCCGTCCCATCGGACGCCGGTGACGCTGGCGGCCCGACCGGGGAGGTGCTCGAGAATCTTGATCGGGAGGAGGGGATCCGTCTGAATCGGGAGGATCGGGATCGTGAGGACCTGCGGACCGGAGGGCTTCACGTCCTCGGCCCACAGTCCCTTCTTCTCTCGTTCGAACTGGGCCCTCGCCTCCTGCGTGTCGAAGAAAATCGGAAGGCCCTCATGGCCGCAGGCGCGGCAGACGTACGAGCGGCTGTCGCTGTCGATCCCCGCGATCGGGCCCATCACGAGGAGCTTCGGGTGGACGCGACCGCTCCCGCATCGGCCGCAGGCCGCGAAGTCGTTCGGTCCGAACCGGCTCGGCATCGCGGGACCTCAGTCGACGCGGATGACCTTCACGCGTTTGCCGATCCAATCCGGAGGCAGATAGACGCGGCCGGAACTCCCGCTCTTGGCGACGATCTTCTCGACCATCTCCTGACCGAAAACCTCGAACTTGGCCTCCTTGCGGGCGCGCGCCATGCCGTAACTCCCCCGGTGCGAATAGGCGGGGTGGACGGATAAGGCTTGCGCGAGGACGACTATCTTGTAGCTACGAAACCGGGAGGCAAGAATCAAGATGGCACCCCCGTATCCGGCCCGGACGATGGCGCGGTCCACGCGGAAGGCTCCGTCGGGATCCTCCTTCGAACTGTACGCCCGCGCGATGCTCGACCGCTGGCTCGGCAAGTCCGTCACCGTCGAGTTCGAGCGGGACGACGGATACCGGAGCGAGTCGAAGATCGACAGCTACTTCACCCCGCCGAGCAAGTGGCCGCGGATGGAACGGGAGGCGATCAAGCTCGTCCGCGGGCGCACCCTTGACCTTGGCTGTGGCCCCGGCCGCCACGCGATCTTCCTCCAGAAGAAAGGGTTCGACGTCGTCGGCGTCGACGCGTCGCCGACCCAGGTGGCCCTCGCTCGCATCCGGGGCCTCGCGAACGTGTACCAGGCGAGCGTCCGTCGACTGCCACGGGGCCTGGGGACGTTCCATTCCGTCCTCATGCTCGGGAACAACCTCGGCCTCGCGGGCGACCTTCCCCGCTTCCGTCGGTTCCTCCGCGAACTTCGGGGCATCACGCGAACGGGCGGGCGCCTCATCGGCCACAGCCGCATCCCGGGAACGTGGTCGGAGGATCACCTCCCGTATGTCAAGTGGAACGTGCGACGCGGTCGGCCCGCGGGGCTCCTCACTCTCCGCGTGCGGTACAAGGGACGTGTCGGCGATTGGTTCGATCTCCTCCTGATCCCTCCGGACGAACTCGCGAAGGCGGCGCACGAGACCGGATGGGACCTCGTCCGCGTGATCTGGGAAGGAGGCTACCAGCCCGGCGACTACGTCGGCGTCCTCGAGAAGCGTTGAGGGCGCGAGAAAGGTTCATTCCCCTCAACGTGCATCGCAACGGTTGGCATGGCTCTCCTCGACCAGTTCCGAATCGAGGCCCTCCCGAAGAAGTGGGCGGACGAGGGGAAGCGCTGGCAGGAGACGTACTTCCCCGAGATGCCGACGGTCTTCGATCGGCCGAACTGGTCGCGCTTCTACCCGGAGACGCCGATGCCCCGACTCAGCGTGATCATGGCGAAGAACGATGGCTTCGCGGGATTCGCGCAGAAGGTCGTCGGGAACACCGCCGCGACCGGGGACCTCTCCGGCCGCGTCTGGACCGCGGACAAGATGCCCGATGCGCAGTTCATGACGGCCCTGAGGATCATCCGGGCGCAGGCGTCCACGGAACTCGGGTCGATTCAGCAGCACCGGATGG
>VBLS01000123.1 GCA_005878635.1 Methanobacteriota archaeon
GGGCGCGACCCCCGATGTGTTCCAGACGAACGACAATTCTCGAGACGCGCCGGAGGGAAGGCTTACGCTGACCGTGCCCACGAGGACTCCTCCCGCGGTCACATTGACCTGGAAGGTCTCCACCTGCGAGCCCTGGTTCTGGACCGTCCCGGACACCGTGACCGGGGTTCCCGCGATCACGGAAGTCGGCGTGACCTGCGCCCCGATCGTCGCCGTGTCGTGGACGGAGAGGGAGGAAGGCCAAAGGGCCGCGTGCAGTTCGCCGTTCCCGACATCGGTCTGCCCGACCGCGGCCCCCGTTTCGTTGACGTCGTAGGCGACGCTGAACTGGCCGAGGCTCCCGAGGTCTCTCATGATGCCGAGCTCCCAGAGGAAGGCGTGAACGCGGGATTCGAAGTTGTGGCTCCCACCCACGATCTGGCCGGCGTCGTTGATTGCGTGGGCCGAGGTGCCCGGACGTCCGAGGTCCCCCAGATCCATCACGTTGCCACCCTGCCACAGGACCCCGTGGCCTTCGAACGAATCGTTCCCACTGTCGCCGACGACCGCGCCAAAGTCGTTGAGCCCGAACGCTTCGCTGTCGTTGGCCTGGGGGAGGGTCCCGAGGTCCGACATGTTGCCGTTATCCCACAGGAACGCCCGGGATGTCATCGGCCCCGCTTGCGTCGGGGCGGTGAAGCTGTATCCCACGACCTGGCCCGCGTCGTTGATCCCGAGGGCGATGCTGTAATTGTATCCCGGCAGGGTCCCGAGGTCCGACATGTTGCCATTATCCCACAGGAAGGCGTGACCGAGTCCTCCCATCGAGGGGTCGCCGCTGAAGCCGACGACTTGACCGGCATCGTTGATGGCTTGGGCCTGGCTCAGATTGTATCCCGGCAGGGTCCCGAGGTCCGACATGTTGCCATTATCCCACAGGAAAGCGTGGTACTGCGAACTGTTCGCGGCGACCGTCCCTCCCACGACTTGGCCGTGGTTGTTGATCCCCCGGCCGTCGCTCGGTCCGGTGGACCCGAGGCTCCCCAGGTCCGTCATCGTCCCGTTGGACCACAGGAACGCGTGAGAGGTCCCACTCGCCATCGCGCTCGTCCCGACGATCTGACCGACGTCGTTGATGCCATAAGCGATGCTGACGGGGCCGCCCAGGGTCCCAAGGTCGATGATGTTGGCCGCGGACGCCCGCGACGCCGCGACCGATAGAGCGGCGACTCCGATCAGAATGGCCAAGGCCCAGCATCGCGCGGCCAGCCGACGGCCCTCCGTCCGCCGGCGATAGCGGTCCGGGGGAGCGATCCGGTTGGGCCGAAGAGCCTTCAGCGTCGCGACAAAGCGGCCGCTGGCCTGGCAACCCTCTGCAATGGGCCGTCCGAAAGCCAGCGACGGCATAAGCCGTAGGAGTACACTTGCCCGCAGTTGTGTGCGTCCGAACGATGCATTTTCGGGGAGAGGTTCGCGGGTGCGTCAAAGAGGACGAGCGGCGGCGGGTCGACCCAGGCCCGGGACGAGACCCCGGGACCCGCGGAGGCGATGACGGGGCACTGATGCGTCTTTCCGGCCCTCGGGGAGTCGGATATCGGGCGCCTGAAGTATCACGTCAGAATACACCCGAATACCAAGGGTGATAACGGCCGGCGTCACAGGGTATCAGTCGACGGATGATCGAGTCGAAAGCGGACTATCGATTCTACCTAGAGGCGGACCGCCTGGCCCATTGCCAGACCCGACGGTGGCCCAGACCGTTCGTCGATGACACCTGGCGATTCCAGCGTCTCCTCCGAAAGGTCGAATATTATACAAATTGCAAGCGGTCCGCGTTCGGTCGGGCGCATGCGAGGTTCCTGTACGTGCGCCTCCACCTGATGGAACGACGTCTCGGATTCATCGTCTTCCCCAACGTCTTCGGGCCTGGGCTCGCGATCCCCCACCGCGGTTCCGTGATGGTGAGCCCGAACGCGCGGGTCGGGGAGAATTGCCGCATCCACGTCGGGGCGCACATCGGGTCCGAGGTGCGATTCGACGACCGGGCCCCGACGATCGGGAACAATGTCTACATCGGCCCGGGCGCCAAGTTGTTCGGCGACATCGTGATCGGCAACGATGTCGCGATCGGGGCGAACGCGGTCGTGACCCATTCCTTCGAGGAACCGCATCAGACGCTCGGGGGCGCCCCGGCCCGAAAGATTAGCGGCAAGGGGACCGAGGGCCTGCTCGTCCGTGCGACGGAGCGACTCCGCGGCGTTCCCGCGAAGTCGCCGACGGCCTCCCCTCACCCTGCTGACTAGAGGGTGACGGCGCCACTAGCGGTTTTGCGACTGCATCGATTGCGGGCTGGGCTGCCACAGCGCCATGCGGGTGCCGGACGGGTCCTCGAACACTACGAACCAGCCCTGGCCCGGGATCTCCATCTTCGGGGCGATGATCTTGCCGCCCGCTTTCTTGATTCGCTCTTGGAAGGGCTCGATCGACTCGACGAAGATGTAGTTGATGACGCCCGATGGCCAGTTCCCCGGCTGCAGTCCGCCGACGCCCCCTCCGGGGCCGCTCGGCGCCTCGAAGATCGAGTAGTTTAGCTCAGGGACTTCCTGGAACTTCCAGCCGAACAGGCTCCCGTAGAAGTTCTCGACTTTCTTGCGGTCCTTGACGTGGAACTCCACGTGCACGATGCTCCCCGGTTTCGGTTGGTCAGCCATTTTTTCACCTGGAAGGCCGCCGAAGTTAGCAGGCCTATTTAACGATATGCTGAAGGGGACCTGGAAAGTACGGAGGCGTGCACGAACGGGTTCGAACGGGCATCGTCACGCAAAAACCTCGGCACGACGGGACAGTGGGGACTTCCCCGATCGACATGACGCCCGCCAAAACTCGGGCTATTGTCGATCGAATCGCAACGAGGCCGAGTTGATGCAGTACCGCAGGCCGGTCGGCCGAGGCCCATCGTCGAATACGTGTCCGAGATGCGCGCCGCAGTTCGCGCATTCGACTTCGGTCCGCCGCATGAACAGACTGCGGTCCACCTTCTCCCGGACCCCCTCTTTCCCGAGAGGCTCCCAGAAGCTCGGCCATCCGGTCCCCGAATCGAACTTGGTCTCGGACGCGAAGAGTTCTCGGCCGCAGACGACGCACCGGTAGACCCCGTGTTCGTGGTTATCCCAGTACTCACCGGTAAAGGGCCTCTCCGTCCCCTTGTTCACGGCGACCTCGTACTGGATTGGCGTCAGGCGTTGCCGCAACCCCGCCTTGTCAAGCTTCGCCATGTTGAGTTACCTCCTCCGGAGGGATTTAAGGTTTCGGAGCCTTCGGATTGCGAGTCACTTCCCAGCACGGCCCTCTCCTCCTCGCCCGAAATCAGGAGTGCCGCCGCAGATTTTATCCACGAGTCTCGCCTCGGGTCGGAACATGGCGACCCAACGAAAACCAAGCAAGCGCGCCCAAGCGAAGGAACGGCCGAAGGTCACGACCTGCCTGACCTTCAGCGACCGGGCCGAGGAAGCCGTTCGATTTTACGTCTCCGCCTTCAAAGATTCGGAGATTCTCGGCATGGTCCGCAGCGAAGCGGACGGGCCGATCCCGAAAGGCAAATTGTTGAACGCGACGTTCCGGCTCGATGGGACGATCTACACGGCATTCGACGGTGGACCGTCCTTCGCCTTCTCGCAAGGCACCTCCATCATGGTCGAATGCGAGACGCAATCTGAGATTGACCGCCTCTGGGAGACGCTTTCCAAGGGAGGCGAAAAAGGTCCGTGCGGCTGGCTGACGGATCAATTCGGCCTCGCCTGGCAAATCATACCCGCGAGCCTCGGAAAGATGCTCAGTGATTCGAAGTCCGGGAACTCGGAGCGCGTCATGGTGGAGATGCTCAAGATGGGGAAGCTCGAGATCGCGACGCTCGAGCGAGCCTACCGCGAACGGTGAGCAATCTCCCGCCTGTCGGAATGGGCCGCCAGGCCTGCGGGCCGACCGCGTCGAGGCGTTACGATCCACGCCGAGGAGACGCGAGGCGGTTGAGCTCGTCGTAACTGATCGCTCCGTCGAGGAGGGTCGCATAGGTTCCCCGTTCGAGCACTTCGGCCGAAGCGCGCCGGAGCAGCCCCATCGTGGCGTAGGAAGCGCTCGGGCCGAAGCTGACCCTGGCAACGCCCAACCGTTGGAGCTCCGCGATCGATGGCAGCCCTTTCCGAATCATCACGTTGATCGGGAACTCGACGGCCTTCACGTATCCGGCGATCGACTCGGGATCGGTCAGGCCCATTGGATAGAGGCAGTCGACGCCCACGTCTCGGTAGGCGGTCCCTCTCCGAATCGCTTCCGCGAGTCGGGCCTCTGGTTCTCCGGGCGCGAGCGACAAGGCATCCGTGCGGGCGTTGATCACAAAAGGGACGTCCAGGGCGTCCCGCAGCTTTCGGACCGCCTTCAACCGTTCGACCTGTGCAGGAATCGGGAGGAGCTCCTTCGTCTCGTGGCGAGAGTCTTCGATGTTGATCCCGATCGCCCCCGCCTCGATCACGCTCCGCACCGTCGAGACGACCTCCTTCGGCGAGCGCCCGAATCCTCCGACGATGTCCGCGCTGAGAGGGACCGAGAGGGCCCGCGCAATCCTCCGGGTCGCGGCGACGAACTCCTCGCGGTCGATCGCCTCGCCGTCCGGGTAACCGAGGGAGACCATCAGGCCCGCGCTCGAGGTCGCGACCGCCGGGAATCCTGCGTCCTCGAAGAGCCGCGCGCTCGCGACGTCCCAAGCGTTTGGGAGGATCAGGATCCTGGCTCCGCGATGGAGTCGCCGGAACGTCTCAGCCTTCTTCGATTGATCAGGGTGGTCGGGGCTCATACCGGAGGATCACCCCGCTCGATTTCAAGGGCCTCGCCTCGATGAGCTTCAACTTCAGCAGTTCCGAGCTTTCCTTGAACAGCGGATTCCCGCCACCCAAGACGATCGGGGCGACGCACAGGCGGTACTCGTCGATCAGGCCTTTCCGCGTGAGGGCCGAGGACAGGTCGGCGCTTCCGAAGATGTACAGGTCCTTGCCCGATTCCTTCTTCATCTTCGCGACTTCTCTTTCCGCGTTCTGCTTCACCAACCTGGTGTTGTTCCAATCGGCCTTTGCGAGCGTCTTCGAGAACACGACTTTCGGCACCGCGTTCATGAAGTCGGCGATGTCGCCTTTCTCCTTCGACCAATATCCCGCCATGCCTTCGTACGTCACCCGGCCGAAGAGGAGGGCCCCGATCGACTTCGACTGCTCGAGCGAGAACTTCTCGAGTTCCTCCCCCCAGACGGTGTCGTGCCAGCCGATGTCCCAGCTTTTTCTTCCTTCGAAGAACCCGTCCAAGGTGACGAGGTTCCACATGATGAGCTTGCGCAAGTCCTCACCCGCGAGCCGGTTACAATCTCGCCCGACACTTGTGCCTTTCGCAGGAGCCTCAGGACCTCGTCCGAGCGGTCCACGAGGACCGAAATCACCCATCGATTTAGGTTTGTACACACGCCAGGATAGGACGCCCGCGTTGGGATTTGAACCCAAGTCACCAGGTCCGGAGCCTGGAAGTCTATCCAAACTAGCCTACGCGGGCTCGGCGGCGAATGGTCGACGGGCTTAAAATCTCCGCCCAGCGGGTCACTTCTTCGCGAACTCCGTGTAGCCGCATCGGCCGCAGGACATGCGATCCCCGTGCTTCGCGAGGAACACGCCCGGCCCGCACTTCGGACAGTTCGCCCGCTCCCGCGTGATGCGATTCCCGTCGATCTTGTAGAACTTCCGCTTGAGTCCCGCGACGCCCTTTTCCTTCTTCGCCTCGGCCATCACTTACCGCCCTTCTTCTTCGGTGCCTCTTTCTTTTCGGCGGGCTTCTTCTCCTCTTTGGCGGGTTTCTTCTCTTCCTTCGCGGCCGGCTTCTCGGGCTTCGGCTCCGCCTTGGCCTCGGGCTTCGCCTCAGGTTTCGGCGCTTCCGCCTTGGGAGGAGCGGCGGGCTTCTCCGCCTTTTCCGCCCTCGGCGCGGGTTTCTCGGGCTTCGGGGCCGCTTTCTTCTCCTTGACCTCCGGTTCGATCAGCTTGTTGCGGACGAGGATGTGCTTGCGCTCGACCGCGAGGGCCTCCTCCTTCGTCTTGTAGACCTTCGCGTAGCCGACGGTCTCGTATCGGCCGAACGTCGAGGCCTGCGAATCGATGACCACGATGTCCTTCGTCGCCTTCAGTTCGCGGGCGAGGAACGCGCGGAGCGCGTCGCGGGTCGGCGTCGGCTCCGCCTTGTGGATCGCCTTGAAGGAGACTTCGGTCCTCTTGAGGAGCGGGTTCTCCTTCCTCTGGATCACTTCGAGTTGCATCGCTTCACCGTTCCATCCGGCGCAGGACGTCCATGGCCCGGGACTTCGCTGCCTCATCGGGTCGCACGACCACGACGCCCTGGGACGGAAGACCGTACAGCACCGCCGCGGACGAGGGCGCCAGGGCGATGCAGACCAGGGCCAGAAGGTCCTCCTCGCCTCGGACTTCGACGCGTACCCGCTCCTTCGACTTAAAGGCTTCGGAGATCACGCGCCACGCGTCCGGCGTGATCGTCCCCGCGGGGTTCGTGACGCGCATCACGACGGATCCGATCCGCTGCAGCGCGTCGCGGAGCTCCGGATCCTCTTGGCGTTTCGTCTTGAAGTCGACGAGGCAGAGGTCAGGAGAACGGCCGCGCGCGACGAGGTCCAGCGTGCAGAAGTCCCCGACGGTGACCACCGGACTCGCCCCTCCGATCGCGGGGAGGATGGCCTCCCCGTGGACGAGTTTTCCCAGGGGCCATCGCAGGTACTCGCGAAGCGACTCCGGGAGACGCAACGTCACGTTGGCGAATTCAGCGAACACGGAGGGCAAACTTCCCGTTCGTGTGGATGCCCATCTTCTTCGCGATTTCGGACCGCGGGTGGTCTACGATGATCACGTAGCCTTGCCAGTCCTTCGACGTCTCGCCGCCGCACAGGGGGCACTTGTCCTCGTCCGTGATCGCGGAACAGTTCTTGCACGCCTTCGGGATCTTGACGACCATTGCTCACCTCTTCTTCCGGGCGCGGCCTTCCGCACGGGCGCGGTCCTCTTCGATCCAGTCGAGCTTGCCGAGGGCGGGTTGTCGCATCGTGAGCCCGATCTTCGATTCGCGCGGCGCGCGTTCGTTCAGAGAGACCGCGACGATGCGCGTGCGGACCTTGTCGCCAATCCGAAGGTCCCGCTTCGTGTCTTTGCCGATGAGCCGCTGTCCCTCTTCGTCCACGTCGACTCGATCGTCCATGACCTGCGAGATATGCAGGAGGCCGTCCAGGGGACCGAATCTCACAAAGGCGCCGAATTTAAGGATTTCCACGACGGTGCCCTCGACGATCTCTTGGAGGGTCGGCGCGAACACCAAAGCGTCGTAGCGGACTCGCTGGTAGACCGCGCCGTCCCCGTGGACGATGCGGCCCTCGCCGACCCGCTCGATGTTGCTCGCGATCAAGGTCAGGGTCTTGTCCGCGCCGATCTTCCCTTCCAACGTCGTCCGCGTGAGTTCTCGAGCGACGGCGTCGATGTCCTCGCCCAGCCGCTCCGGCGGGATTCGCACGACGTCCTCCCGCTGGACCCGCTGATACATGAAAACCGGCTCGCTGCCGAGATGGCTCCCTCTATTTAGGAT
>VBLS01000124.1 GCA_005878635.1 Methanobacteriota archaeon
TACACGCCGAAGCGCTTCCCGAATGCCCCGACCCACTGGGACATCGAATTCCTCTTCCGGACCGAAATGCCCGCGGCAGACCTCCCTAAGCCGGCGGCTTGGACGCAGTTGGCCTTCCTCGATTTACGGCGCACCGCGAAAGCCGAGGTTGCCCGCTCCCATGAAGACGTGATCGAGTCGGCCGGTCTGCGATTCGGCGGCATGTGAGCCCCTTTCTCGTGAACCGAGGATTTTCTCGGAGAAAAACGTGCGTGTCGCGCAGGGAAGACATAAATACGACTGGATGTTAAGGTGCGCGTTACGGAGTAAAACACATGCCCGCGAAGCCCCACCTCAACCTGGTGTTCATCGGCCACGTCGACCACGGGAAGTCGACGACCGTCGGCCGGATCCTGTACGACACGGGGAACATCGACCCCCACGAACTCGAGAACCTGAAGAAACTCGCCGAGCAGATGGGCAAGGCCACGTTCGAGTTCGCCTTCGTCATGGACCAGGTGAAGGAGGAGCGGGAGCGCGGCCTGACGATCGACGTCGCGCACAAGCGCTTTGACACGGACAAGTACTACTTCACGATCATCGACGCCCCAGGCCACCGGGACTTCGTCAAGAACATGATTACCGGCACGTCCCAGGCGGATGCGGCCGTGCTCGTCGTTGGCGGCGCGGAAGGCGTGCAGACGCAGACGAAGGAACACATCTTCCTCGCGCGCACGCTCGGCGTCGAGCAGCTGATCGTCGCGATCAACAAGATGGACGCGACGAAGCCGCCGTTCGCGGAGGCGCGCTTCAACGAGCTGAAGGCGGAACTCACCACGCTGCTCCGGGGCGTCGGCTACAAGGTGGACCAGATCCCGTTCATCCCGATCAGCTCGTACAAGGGCGAGAACATCGCGAAGCCGTCGAAGCAGATGGCCTGGTACAAGGGCCCGAACCTCGTCGAGGCGCTCAACAACCTGAAGGTGCCGCCAAAGCCGACGAACCTGGCCCTCCGCCTCCCGGTCCAGGACGTCTACTCGATCACGGGCGCCGGGACGGTCCCGGTCGGACGGGTCGAGACCGGCGTCCTGAAGGTCGGCATGAAGGTCCACTTCATGCCCGCGGACAAGGTCGGCGAAGTCAAGTCGATCGAGATGCACCACGAGCAGATCCCGCAGGCGGAGCCGGGCGACAACGTCGGGTTCAACGTCCGAGGGATCGACAAGAAGGACATCCGTCGCGGGGACGTCGTGGGCCCCACGGACAGCCCGCCGACGGTGGCCAAGTCCTTCACGGCGCAGATCATCGTCCTCAATCATCCGAGCGTCATCACGGCCGGGTACACGCCGGTCTTCCACGCCCACACGGCCCAGGTCGCATGCACCTTCGAGGAGATCATCGCGGCCCTGGACCCGAAGACGGGCGCGCCGAAGCCCGAGAAGCCCGACTTCCTCAAGACCGGCGACGCGGCCCGCGTCAAGATCCGCCCGACGAAGCCCCTCGTGATCGAGGCCTTCAAGCAGTTCCCCCAGATGGGGCGCTTCGCGATCCGGGACATGGGCCAGACCGTCGCGGCGGGCCAGGTCATCGACGTCGAGAAGGCGAAGTGACCTCACGCCCGCGAGATCCGTTTCCCCAGGTTGACGCATGGCCCAGAAGGCGCGGATCTCGCTCAGCGGCACGGACCCGAAGAAGGTCGACAACGTGTGCCAACAGATCAAACTGATCAGCGAGCGCACGGGCGTCGCGATGGCGGGGCCGATCCCGTTGCCGACGAAACGGCTCGTCGTGCCGGTGCGGAAGTCCCCCGACGGGGAGGGGAGCGAGACGTGGGACCGCTGGGAGATGCGGATCCACAAGAGGCTCATCGACCTCGATGCGGACGAGCGGGCCCTTCGTCAGCTCATGCGCATTCAGGTGCCTGACGGGGTCAACATCGAGATCGTCCTTCGCTCGTGAGGCTCCCGCGACACGAGGACGGAACCCCCGCGAAACCTTCATGCGGCCGTCGCGCGTTCGAGGGCGCCATGAGGACCGCTTATCGGATCCTCGTCGTCGTTTTCGCCGTCTTGGCGATCGTGCTCGGAGCGATTGCCCTGAGCATCGTCACCCGCTTCGACACCATTGCCATCGGTCGGTAGACACGACGAAGATCGCGCGCCTCCAGGGGGAGTCGAGTTCGAAGCCCTCGGCCTCCGTTGACCGCGCGGGCATCGAGATCGTGCCCCGGTCGTGAGCCGGCCTATCGCGACTCAAAGTACGTGCGGTGGATCGCGAGGAGTGCGACGACATCGACCAGGAACAGGACGAAGCCTCCCGCGATGACGGCGGCCGGCACCGGGGCGATCAACAGGACGATCGGTCCGAATCCGACGACGTTCGCGAAGGCGACCGGCCAGGCCCACAGCTGCCGGCGTAGGATCCCGAGTCCGGTCCCGAAGGCGACGATCGCCGCGAATCCACTCAGGAACGCGTGGCCCGCGGCATCGAAATGGGCCCACAACATCGAGAGGAGCACGACGACGATCCAGGCCGCCGCCGGCCACGTCGGGCTCCTCGGGCCCGGTTCCAACGAGGCGGTGAAGAGGGAGAGCAGGATCGCGAGGGCCGCCGCGAAGGCGAAGACCCAGTATGGCGCACCCGAGAACGAGCCGTATTGCAACGCGCCGCCGAGGAGCGCGAAGCCGCCGACCACGAGGCTGAGCCCGACGAACCAACGGACCGCGCGAGGGCCGGCGTCCTCCATCGAGCGGTCATCGGGGCGGGCAGGATAAGGCTTGAGCCCGCGAAGAGGACTTGAAGGATCTGACGTTCAAGGCGGTCCGGATCTCCGGCGTCGACGGACCGCGAGGTACGCAGCGGAGACCGCGATCACCCCGAACAACAGGAGGAGCAGGCCGAAGTCGAGCGCCGAGACGCCGAGGGCTCCCTGTCCGCCAGGCCCCCCATAGGAGAAGGGCACGCCGACCTCGCCGACATTCCCCGCGCGGTCGGTCGCGCGGACGGTCACGAAATGCGGCCCGGTGGACGGCGCGGGGAGGGTGACCGACGTGGCCCCGGTCGCGACGACCGGTTCGTTCCCGTCGAAGAGCAATTCGACGAGTTCGATCCCGGACCCGTCATCGGAGGCGGTCCAGCTGACGTCGAGGGTACCCGTCACGGTACTGCCGCTCGCGGGAGAACTCATCGTCACCTTCGGAGGCGTCACATCGACCGTGACCTCCGCCGTCTTCGCCGCCACATTTCCGGCCCGGTCGAATGCGCGTACGACGACGGAGTGAGCTCCCTCCGAGATCCCGGGGAAGGCGTACCCAAACGCGCCCGCCACCTTCACGGGAGGGGCGCCATCGAGGGAGAGCTCGTAGTGGTCGATCCCGGAGTTCGAGTCCGAGCCGACCCAGTACAGTTGCAGGTCCTTCGTGTTGACATATCGGCCGGAGGGGGCGATGATCGACAGCTGCGGCGGCGTGGTGTCGACCGCGAAGGAGACGGTCTCCATCGCGAGGTTTCCAGCTGCGTCGGCCGCGAGCACCGTGATGGAATGGCCTTGTTCGGAGAGATTCGTTAGCGAATACGAGGTCGCATCGGTGGCCAGATCGACCGGGGCCCCCGAATCCAAGGAGAGCTGTAGGGTTGCGACGCCGGACCCGGAATCGCTCGCGGTCCAGGTCACGGTGACGTCCTTCGAATCGGCGTACGAGTCAGGAGCCGGGGCGGTGATCGAGACGGAGGGCGCATTCGGATCGAAGTGGAAGGGCACGGTCACGTTGACGGAGTTCCCCGCGAGGTCCGTGACTTCGACGAGGACCGAGTGGTCTCCCGTCGTGAGCGAGAGTTCGGTCTCTCCCTCGGCGGTCCGGAAGAGGATCGGGGTGCGACTGTCCAACGTCACGATCACGCTCGCGACTCCGGAGGCTGCGTCCTGTGCGATCCAACGCAAGACGTCCTTGTTCGTCCATTCTCCAGGAGTCGGCGTCGCGATGAAGACCTGGGGCGGGTGCGAGTCGACGGTCGTGTTCGCCTTCGGACCGTCGAGGGACTCGCGGCCGAACTTCTTGGACACCGCGACGGTCGCGAACTCGTAATGGGTCTCGCCACCGGTGTACAAGGTGTCGAAGGGGATCACTCCGGTGACGGCGCCTTCTTGCTGGGCATCGTGGACGCCGAACCATCGCCCATTCGGGTTCCAGGGCGGCATGTACAGGGTCCAGGCGGGGGTCGCGTTCGACCGATAGAAGAGCTCGGTCCAGAATCGACTCTGGCCGCCGTCCGGATCGACGCCGGAAAGAGGCGTCACTCCCGTCGAATCGACCGCGGACGTCGACACGCTGTCGTCATCGTCCCCGCCCCCCGAGTGGCCTCCGTGCAGGACGGAGCGGTACGAGATCGGGACGACCGGTGCGTTCGTGAACTCGGGCAGCGGCTTCACGGTCGACGTCGGCTTGCTATCTTCGCCGCCATTCGCCACCGTCGTGGCCTGCGGGAGGAACAGGAAGGCGGGGACGACGGTGAATAGGAGCAGGCTTAGGAGAACGGCGGTGCCGATCCCCGCAACCCTCCTCGACGTCGAACCCCTCATGGTAGAGATGTGAGGCGGGGCTAATGAGGCCTTCCTCCAATCGCGAATTTGAGAACCATTTTCGAGTCTTCCCCTCCGCCGTTCGAGTGGACGCCATCCGGATCGTGTTCCGTGATTCCGCGGAAAGTTTCATCCCCTGCAGGGTGCTGAGGACGGCGCGGGCCGGTAGATCAGCGGAAGATCGCCTGCTTTGCAAGCAGGAAGCCCTGGGTTCAAATCCCAGCCGGTCCACTTCTATTTCCGATGCAAATGCCCTAGTGTGCAAAAGATGGAAAAGTGCGGGAGCGCAGCGAGCCCTCCTTCACGGCCGGGGGTTTAAGCCGTCAGCGGCCTGGCCGTCACGGTCAGCCGGGCTACAGACGGCCGCTCTCCATGAAAGAATCCAGGAAACAGTCAAGTATGGACGAGGTCGATTGAGGTTACGTTGGACCAGAATACGTCAGGCGGATGGCCCTTGAGGTCGCCCGATGTGGTATGGGCGGTCGCTGGGCTTGCCGTACCGCTGATCTCGGGGTCGCTCTTCCTCACCGGTTTCTTCGGCTATGCGCTCTTCCCGACGCTCTTCTTCTCAATCCTTTGCCCGTCCTTGGGAGCTCCGATCGTCGTCGCCAATTTGCTGAATCTCATCGTGGGCTTCGCGGCATCGAAAAGAGGAGACAGACCACATTGGTTTACAAACTGGCTATCTGTCACGTCGGTACTGTCGGGAGCCTACCTCTCGGCCCACTTCGTGTTGACCGCATTTTTTCTGAACCTCGGGCTTCATTGCTGAGTTGGGCGACCGCCGATCGCCGTGTTCCACGGGAATGTTTTCCCTCGCGGTAACAGCTTGGTTCCGCCACGAGGACGCGACGTACCCAAGCCGTCCACTACATGGAGGTTGGAGCTATCAAAGTCGGGAGCGTCTTCAAAGCTTTCATAGGCCCTGGCGGGTCTGGCGGACTGACCGGAACGTGGCCTCCACGCCCCTCCGCCATCAGACCGCTACGCGAGGTGGTGAAGTCAGTGGCTGAAACCAAGCGGAAGAAGATTCGCTGGTGGCTTATCGCCCTTGCTGCTCTCACGTTCCTAGCAGACTTCGCCATCCCGTGGACGGCCGAGCGAGTTGTCCTATTGAAATTCACAATGCGCCAGATGTTCTTCGTCGTAGGCATCTTCTTCGTCATCGCAGCGTTTCCAGGGTACGAGTTCTTGCTTCGGTCGCAGAGCTCCGCGACGGATTTGGAAGACTCGGAAGACGAGTGATTCCATGCATCGCTCCGTCTCATCCCGAGATGGGCCACCTCTTTGACTCTGCTCTCGGCTCACCACATGAGTCGAAACCATGGTGTCAGCTCAAGCAGCCTCAAGTCCCAGCCGGTCCATCCGTCCGGGAAAATGCCCGCTAAAATTTCTGGCATCCGCGTTCGGTCGGCGACGCGACACGAAATTCCCGTGATCGTGTCGATCTCGAATTCCTCGGTCAGCGAAGTGGAAGATCTTGGATTCGGTCGTGACCGGCGAGGAAGAAAACGATTGGACTCATTTGGTCGGTCCGTGCGTCCGGGACACTCGGATGGAGAAAGCGCTCCAGTAAAGCGAGCAGCCCCTTCGCGAATCGACCAGTGATCTGAGAAGAATCCTCATACGAGGGTTTGGCATCGCCCCGGTCGGGCATGGCGGAGGAAGCATCGGTCCCGAGCGTCCGATCGTTGATTCGGCCGATGCGATGGCTCCTGTACGCCGCGAGCTCCCTCGTCTTCCTTGCGGGTCTGCAGCTGAGTCTGCTCACGGAGCAAACGGACACCTATTTCGCGTGGACCATCGCCCCGCCCCTGACCGCCGCGTTCCTCGGGGCGGCGTACTGGGCCGCGGTGCCCGTGGAATTGACCGCGGCCCGCGAGACGGTGTGGGCGAAGGCCCGCGTCG
The DNA here is from genome assembly GCA_005878635.1 of Methanobacteriota archaeon. Classification (GTDB taxonomy): domain Archaea; phylum Thermoplasmatota; class Thermoplasmata; order RBG-16-68-12; family RBG-16-68-12; genus RBG-16-68-12. The sequence continues at coordinate 6,467 of VBLS01000124.1, forward strand.
CGGTGCCGGCGATCTGGTTGTTCACGACCCTCACGCTCGTGGCGACCCTCGTGCATTTCGACCGCTTCCATTTCTCCAGTCCGATCGCGAGCGCGCAAGGGGCGGCATGGTTCTGGCTCGCG
>VBLS01000300.1:0-622 GCA_005878635.1 Methanobacteriota archaeon
CGCAGAGCGGCGGGGGAAACGGAAGGGAATCGAATCATTGGGCGGTAGCGCCCTCGTGTTCGCTCTCGCCACCGGAGGCATTGCAGGCCTCGTCCTTTTCGCGACGTCGTTCTTGATGGCCGATCATGTGAACTCAGCGGAGTTCCCCATCTTGCTCCGCCTGCAGGCTCTCCAGATGCCTTTCAACCTGGGATCGGTGTCTCTCCTCGGACTTCTCCAAGGCGACCGTCGCTTTCGGTCGCTTTCGGTCTTCACGATGTTGCAGTCACTCGGAAGCATTGCCATGGTGGCCGGGGCGCTGGCGGCGGGAGGTGGAATTGTCGGAGCGATGGCTGCGTCTGTTGCTGCAGCGGCGATTGGCTTCGTCCTCCTGACCCTGAGCCGCAAGGAGGACCTGCATTTCGCAGGAACCTCGGCCCTAAGCCTCGATTTTCGACGACTTGTCCCCTTCGGTCTTCAATTGACTGTTACAAGTGCGTTGAGCACCGTTCTCTACCAGGCGGACTTAGTCCTCGTTTCTGCGTTGACGGGCGACGCGACCATCGTGGGAATCTACGCACTCGCGGTCTTCAGCACCCGGATTTTGTGGATCATCCCAGGAAGCATCAGCGTTACCACATAT
>VBLS01000300.1:656-2338 GCA_005878635.1 Methanobacteriota archaeon
CTGATTCGAGCCGCGTGGCTCGATACCTATCGGCTGCGCTAATTGCGTCCCTCACGGTCGTTGGTTCCTTAGCGTCCGGGTTCCTCCTATTCGGGAGGCCACTCCTTCGTTTCTTCTTCGGACCAGACTCCGTGGACGCGTATGATCTCGCGATCCTGATGCTCTTTGGGACCGCCGCCCTTGGGGCACTCCGATCCATCGCCCAATCCCTCACCAGCATCGGGCGGCCGGACGTGAGTCTTCGAATCTCGGCGGTGGGCGCTGCCGCACTGGTTGTCCTGGCTTACACGCTTACGAGAGGCTACGGTGCGAAAGGGGCGGCGTTTGCGGTGTCTACCTCGTTCATCCTCATTTCCGCCGCGCTTATTGCTTCGATCGAGCGATTTGTTGTTCGTCCTACAGGGGGACGACTCTACTCGAAGCGCTTGGGAATCACTGCGGCGAGCACAGCCATCGCGGCCGGGGTCTCCGGGTGGCTCGCGCTTCCCGCGGAACCAGCGCTTTTCAATATCACCACGGCAATCGTCCTATGGAGCGGTCTCGTCCTACTCATTATCCTCTCCTCCGGGGGAAGGAAAACATGGGGCGGAATCTTCCGGGGAGCCGGGCCGGCGCCCGAGAGGGTTCCATGAGCCCCGAGGGCCGTCCGGCCGCATCGACAAGACGGGCCCGCCGAAGCCTTTCGAAGCGGGGGCGATCGACTCTCTTCCTATTCGCCGCATGGTACTCTCCTGCGTCCGCATTGCGGGTTGCATTCCACCGTCTTCGAGGAGTAAACGTCGGCCGATCGGTCGAGATTGGTTACTTCGTCATCCTTGACAATCTCTACCCCGAGAGGATTTTCATCGAGGACGGTGCGACGATTTCTGCACGATCTACAATCCTCGCGCACGACGAGGCGATGTCGTACACCGGACGGGGAGCGGGGGTCGTTGAGGAGACGCCACTGCGTCGTCTTGCCGGGTGTCACGATCGGTGCGCGCGCGGTCGTCGGCGCAGGGTCGGTCGTGACGAAAAACGTACCGCCAGGTGTCGTTGTCGCAGGCGTTCCCGCAAGGGTCATGAGTCCCGACCAAGCGAGAGGAGATTCGGGACCGTGAGCCCGACTCCCTGGGATGCGGTGCGGCTCGTCGGTCGCTCTTACTTTGTTCATCGATTCCACACATCGGGAGGGGGCGCAAGTGCGACGAATGACGCATGGCTCGAAGGCCTGCCCCTCAGTCAGCGACCGTCAGAACGGTTTTCTGAAGGGCACGCGACCCTCCGCTTCGGAGGTCTCGAAATTCCGCTCTCCCAACGGGTCGCCGAGGTCCATGGTGGCAGTCCTTGGATTGCATTTTCAGACGGTCGAACAGTCGAGGTGGGCGGGATCAACAACGGATCGCTCGAGCTCGGATTCGATCCTTGGTTCGCGATGGGTGCCGGCCTACTTGGACTGGCAGGGTCCTCCGACAATTCGGGCAACGTGCCCAAGAGGGAGCACACGCCATGGGTTGATCGGTTTGCGCGCGAGTTCGCGGCGACCCTAGGCAGCCTAGGCGCCGATACCCGCCCGCGGTTACATTGGCCAGGAAACGCGCCATTCGCAGTGTGCCTGACTCACGATGTCGACAGGATTCAGAAGACTTTCCAGTACGTGAGCCATCTCGGTCGGACGAAAGGTCTCCGGGGCGCCACGAAGT
>VBLS01000300.1:2349-3751 GCA_005878635.1 Methanobacteriota archaeon
TATTGGGGCTTCGACGCGGTCCGCGACATCGAACGCGGTGAGGGTGTCCGGTCCACGTTCATTATGCTTCACGAGGGACCCAAGGCCAAGCAGGGCATTCGCAATCGCCTCCTCGCATGGGGCCTTGCCGACTTCGAGGAGCCGGAACTCGCATCGACCGTAATCTCTCTCGCTCGGGACGGTTGGGAAGTTGGCCTCCATGCGAGCTTGGCCTCGACGGCGTCGCAAGACCGGATTTCCCTGGAGAAACGGAAGCTTGAGGCAATCGTTGGGGGGAAAGTCCACGGAGTCCGCCAGCACCACCTTCGCCTTCTCCTACCCGATCGATGGGACGAGTTCGCTGGGGCGGGCCTTGCCTATGACTCGTCGTTCGGGTTCCGGCACACATGGGGCTTCCGAGGCGGCACGGCATTCCCCTACTTCCTCGCTGGATCGAAGAATATCCTTCCGCTTCGCGAGGTCCCGCTGCACATCATGGACTCGGCCCTTGCAGGATCTCACGACGCTTGGGCGGAGTGCATACACGCGCTAGACGCGGTCCAGTCAGTTGGAGGAGTCTTGACTGTCCTTTTCCACCAGAGATTCTTCGACTCCCGTAACTATCCAGGCTATGCGGACCTTTTCGAGCGCCTCATCGCTGAGGCAAAACGGCGCCAAGCGTGGATCGGACCGGCCGGAGAGGTTCTGAGGGCTTGGTCGAGATGACCGCAACTCGTGCGTTCCGGGAAGAGACGCTCAAGGACGCCTCGGACTATGCCGACTTGGCTTCTCAGTCGCCGTTGGCAACAGCGTTCCACCGGCCCGAGTGGCTCGCCGCGGTCGAATACACGACAGGGAAATCGGTTCGGTTGCTTCGGGTTCTCCAAGGAAACGAGACGACGGCGATCCTGCCGCACGTGCATAGTCGGTGGGGGCCGATTCGGGTCCTCCTCTCACCGCCGAGCGGGCTCGGGATGCAGTACCTCGGACCGTTGATTCCGGATTGGGGCGACCTCAAGCAGGACAAACGGGAGGATCGCTTGAACGCCCTGGCGGAGGCAGTCCGCGGCCACATGAGGGAATCCCGTGTCCGATCGTGTCAAGTCCGATGTGCGCCCGGACTCGAGGATGCGCGCGCATTCCAGTGGTCCGGCTTCGAGGCGATCCCGCGGTACACCTACCGGCTCTCGGTGCGCGACGAAGGTGCGGTATGGGAAGACCTGAAGAAGACAGTCCGATCCGACATCCGGAGGCACGACGATGTGCTGAAAGTGGTCCCGGCGGAAGCGCGGGACTGGCTGGTCTTCGAGAATCAGATCGATGCTCGCTATTTCGAGCAAGGGCTGCGTGCTCCGCTTCCGGAAGGCTACCTCGCCCGTTTGCGAGATGTGTTGGGAACCAATCTCGTCCTGCTGGTCGCGAA
>VBLS01000300.1:3781-4336 GCA_005878635.1 Methanobacteriota archaeon
GTTCGAATACATGACCGAATCAGCCTCTGGCAGGGAACGGCCCGAGGTCCCCCGGGCCTTCCGATGAACGACGTCCTTGTATGGGAATCCATCCGGTATGCCCACGCGCAAGGCTGTGCTGAATTCGAACTAATGGGCGCGAATACTCGGCGGCTCGCAGACTTCAAGTCAAAGTTCAATCCGAGATTGAAACCGTACCTCGAGCTCCGCCGCTTTCCTGCGTGGGCAGCGGCGACGATGGACTTCGCGATTCGGCTTCGGGAAGGAGGCGTTTCTCGATGAGAGACGGGGAACCGACGCTGGTCGTGCCGACGACCACCAACTGGGAGATCGAGCGCGGAGGCGGGATGGAGAAGTTCATTCGCAGCCTCGCACACGAAGCCTCCCTTCGGCACAAACCGGTCGCGATCCTCTCCACGGGGACTCGCACCTTGAATAACGGATCGATTGAGATCCGTCCCATCGCGCCCTCGGCTCGCACGGAGCTGGCGTACGTCCGTGCTCTCCGTCGGAAGCTGAGGACTCGGCAGGTATCTCTCCCGACACCGGCGGTCG
>VBLS01000125.1 GCA_005878635.1 Methanobacteriota archaeon
CGAGAACACCTATACACAGGTCGTCCTGAACGTCGTTAAGGAGGAACGACGCGTCCTTCTATAGAATACGAGGATTGCCTACACAACGTTTATCCTGCTAGGGCCGAATATTGTGTCTGGGGAGCGTGGAGGGCATGGCCGACCTCCTGAACTTCAATCCGAACCGCAAGCTCGAGTTCGACTCGGGCCGGCCCTTGGAGTTCGATGCCCGCCGTCCTCTCGAGTTCGACGCGGGCCGGGATCTGGAGTTTCAGCCGAATCGAGACTTGGGTTTCGGCCGCCGCGGGGTCGTGTTCCGCGGATACGTTTGCCCCATCTGCGGTTCCTTGGTCACGGAAGATGCCAAGCGCTGCACGGAATGTGGGGCCGTGTTTGACCCGGCTCCGAGGTCCGCGCCCCCTGCCGCGGTCGCACCCGCGAAGTCCTCTTCGCCTCCAGCGAAATCCTTGAAACCGACCGCCCCGACGGCGAAGGGAGCTACGCCCGCGTCGACGGTCTACTGCCCCTTCTGTGGCGTGCGCCTGAAGAAGACGGATGGATTCTGCTGGAATTGCGGAGCGAAGATGGGCGGGGGATCGGAGGCCGTGAAATTGCCGCCTCGGAAGACGCAGCCGGTGACCCGCGATTGGCGGGAGCGACGGTGAGCCGATGGCGATCCTCGGTCTGAGCCCCTACACCTGGGTCATGATCGCGTTCCTGATGCTCCTCGTCCTCGTATTGATTCTCGGGGACATCGGCGGGATCGACTTCGACCACGACATCAGCCCGGAGGTGGACCTTGGACTGAGTCCTCTCAGCCTGCCCATCGTCGCCTCCTTCGGGACCGCGTTCGGCGGTTTCGGCACGATCTTCGAGACGGTCGGCTTCGGGCCCATCGTCACTCCGATCCTCGCCGCGGTGTTCGCCGTCCTGGTGTCGGGCGGCCTGTACGTCGTCATGCTGAACCTGTTCGTCAAGAGCCAGGCCGAGACGCGGGTCGACCTGGCGACCCTCGTGGGGTACAAAGGGCAGGTGATGATCCCGATCCGCCCCGGTCAGCCCGGGCAGATTGTGGTCGTGACGGAAGCGCGCGGACGCACACTCTTGCAGGCGATCTCCGACGACGTCGTCGGGACGGACGAGCATGTGGTCGTCGACTCGATCGTCGGCAATTCGGTCAAGGTTCACAAGATCTAGGGAGGGAGGAACATGGCAGGAGAAGACATTCTTGGATTCGTCATTCTGGCAATCGTGGGCGTCGTGTTCGGGACCGTGCTGGCTTATGCGAGCCGCTACAAGAAGGTGCCCCCGAACATGGCGATGGTGGTCTATGGTCGGCGGCAGAAGGCGATGGGCGGACGCGGCTACCAGGTGAAATCCGGTGGCGCGAAGTTCATCGTGCCCATCTTCGAGTCGGTGGAGTGGTTGAGGCTCGACGTCAGGACCCTCGACCTCGTCGTCACGGACATCGTGACGGACGTGAAGCGGTCCGGGGCGAAGATCAACATCAAGGCCGTCGCCCAGGTGAAAATCTCTTCCGACGAAGCGACCTTGAACACCGCGGCGGAGAACCTGCTCGGGAAGACGGAACAGCAGGTCGACGAGATCGCCCTCAAGACCCTCGAAGGACACGTCCGTGGGGTCTGCGCCACCCTGACGGTCGAAGAGGTGAACTCGGACCGTGACGCGATTGCCTCGAAGATCCTCGGCATGGCCGGCAACGATCTGAGGAACATGGGGATCGAAATCCGGTCCTTCGTGATCAAAGAGATCGAGGATGCCCAGGGCTACCTGGACGCCCTCGGCGTGAAGCGGACCGAAGAAGTCAAGCGAGACGCCCGGATGGGAAAGGCCGGCGCGAACCGCGAGGCGACGATTGCGGAGGCCCAAGCCGCCCAGGAGGCGGAGAGGGCGAACGCGAGCGCCGAGGCGAACGTGGCCCAGTTCCACCGGGACCGCGACATCATCAAACAGCAGTCGGAGACCCAAGTGGAGCTCGAGCGCGCGAACAAGGAGATCGCCTTCCAGCTTCAGACGGCGAAGCGGCAGCAGGAACTGATCGTCGAGCAACGGAAGATCGACATCCGCGCGAAGGAGCAGGAAGTGCTCGTCCAGCAGCAGGAAGTCAAGCGCCGGGAACAAGAGCAAGAGGCCGCGCAGGTCGTGCCCGCCAAGATGGCGGCGGATGCCGTGGCGGCCACGGCGGACGGCGAAAAGCGGAAGCTGATCATCACCGCGGAGGGGGAGAAAGAGCGAGCCATCCTCGTGGCGGAGGGGGAAAGGGAACGCCTCTCCCGAACCGCCGCGGGGGAAGCCGAACGCATCCGGCAGGAAGGGACCGCCGAGGCGGACATCATCCGGCTCAAGGGGGAGGCCCAAGCCTATGCGATCAAGGCCACCGGTCTCGCCGAAGCCGAGGCGATGCGCGCGAAGGCGGAGGCCTGGGAGCAGTACGGTCGAGCCGCGGTGACGCAGCTGATCGTCGAGAAGCTCCCGGAGATCGTCGCGAACGCCGCGAAGTCCCTCGAGACGACCCAGAAGCTCATCATCATGGGCGAACGCGGGCCGTCCCAACTCGTCGGCAGCGTCGTGGACATCGCCGCGACCGCGCCGGCCCTGGTGAAGGCCCTGACCGGGATGGATCTCTCCGAGCTCGCGGGCAAGCTGAAGGACATCGCGAAGTGAGGGAGCGGTGAATCCGGCCGTCGAGTGGTCCGTCGGGAAGGACCCGGACCTCATGGTCGAGGTCTGGTCGACGGCCGCCCTCACGGAGGCGGTCATCGAAGCGCTCCTCGAGGATCCCCAGAAGTTGCAACTGGCCCTCGAGGCGCTCGGCCCCCGTCCGCGGCCCGCGTGACCACGCTCGGCGACGTGACTAGAGATTCATCACGACGACGTCTTTGACGGAGCGCATTCCCTGGAACGGCAGGACGATGCGCCCTTCCGGGTCCGTCTTCAGTCCCTTCGTCGGCGTGTTCTCGGCCGGAGCGACGAGGACGTCGGACAACTTCCCGCTCTTCGTGTTCACGATGAAGTTCTCGATTGTGCCGAGGATCTGACCGTCGTTCGTCATGACCGTCTTACCCCGGAGCTCGGTGGCAAATTTCTTCATCCCATCACCCGCATCGGTGTGGGCCCACCGCGGCACCGCCACGATGGCGTCCCATCCCTTGTCTGACAGACATCCGACGCACGCTATTTGAAGATTCCGCCACGATCGTTCGGCCTAGGGAGCGGGGCGCATGACGGTCGCACTTGGCACCATCGCCCGGAGGCTCTTGAGGTATGGGAGGACGGCGCCGCCCACTCCCAGGACGACCCCGACGAGGAGGAGCCACCATCCGAGCCCGGGACCCCAGGACCACGTCATCCCCGACGACGGCTCCGCGGATCCCCAGAAGCCTCCGACCGTGAAGGTCCCGATGTCCGTCGTCGCGGCTCCAGGGATCGCGACGATCGGGTAGAAGAGGGCGAAGAGCGCGACGCCGAGGACGACCAAGCTCAGGATCAGGAGGTTCGCGGGGGGCATCTTGCGGGAGAACTCAAAACGGAAGAGCCCGAGGGTCAGGCCGAGGACGACGAGGTACACGACCTCGAGGACGTAGGCATTTCCCGCGACCCGGGCCGTCTCCGAGTACGAGAACGCGGGCGACGAGTACGGCAGGATCGTCGTCAGGCTCCAGACGCCGCCGCTGTAGTGGTCGGCCGTGAAGGTCACCCAGCCGAAGGAACCGATGTCGTGGTTGACTCCGACCGTCCGGCTGAAGGACCAGAACGGCTGGACGAGGGACACCAACGTGAAGAGGATCGCGAGGCCGATCATGAAGAAGGACGATTCGACCAGAAGGAACAGTTGGAGCTTCGTCCGCAAGCGTGGAACGAGGCGCATTGTCCCTCGAAACGAAGGACTTGGATAAAAAGGGTCGGATACAAGCCGCCGGAATCACCGGTACAGGATGTTTTCCTCGCGGCGGCCGCGGTCGACTCCCTTCTTGAACTTCTTGTCGAACTCCTCGTAGAACTTGATCGTGTCCGCATCGATGCTCGGCCGGACCACTTTGATCGCTTCCTGGAACTGGGCCATGGTGACCTTCTTCGCATGCTTCGTCTCCCGCAACGCGATCATCGCGGACTCGCGGCACAGGCCTTCGATGTCTGCGCCGGAGTATCCATCCAGGTCGACCGCGAGCTCCTCCAGGTCGACGCCCTCGAGGGGCATGCCCTTGGTGTGGACCTTCAGGATCGCGAGGCGCGCATCCTTGTTCGGCGTGGGCACCAGGAGGATGCGATCGAACCGGCCCGTCCGGAGCATGGCCGGATCGAGCCGATCGGGTCGGTTCGTCGCGCCGATCACGCAGACCCCTTCCAGGGTTTCTAGCCCATCCATCGAGGTCAGGAGCTGGTTGACGACGCGCTCGCTCACCCCGCTATCCGTGTCGAAGCCCCGGACGTGCGCGACCGCGTCCAATTCATCGAGGAAGACGATGCAAGGCGCGACCTGCTTCGCCTTCTTGAAGATCATGCGGACCGCCTTCTCGGATTCTCCGACCCACTTCGACATGACCTCGGGTCCCTTGATCGAAATGAAGTTCGCCTCCGACTCCGTCGCGACCGCCTTCGCCAGGAGCGTCTTGCCGGAGCCCGGCGGGCCATAGAGGAGGATGCCGCGAGGCGGACGAATCCCCATGCGCTTGAACGCGTCCGGGTCCTTGAGGGGCATCTCGACGGCTTCGCGGAGTTTCATCTTCACATCCTCGAGGCCGCCCACGTCGGTCCAGCTCACGCGCGGGACCTCCACGAGGACCTCCCGCATCGCGCTCGGCTCGACTTCCTTCAAGGCCTGCTTGAAATCGTCCGAGGTGACGCGCATCTTCTCGAGCGTCTCCGCGGGGATCGGCTTGTCCAAATCGATGTCCGGAAGGTAGCGCCGGAGCGCTTTCATGGCGGCCTCCCGAGCGAGCGCCGCCAGGTCCGCGCCAACGAATCCGTGGCAGACGTCGGCGAGCTCGGAAAGGAGCGCGTCTCGGTCCTCCTCCGCGCCTTCGATCGGCATGCCGCGGGTGTGAATCTGCAAGACCTCCTTCCGTCCCATCCGGTCCGGCACTCCGATCTCGATCTCGCGGTCGAAACGACCGGGCCGGCGTAGCGCGGGATCGATCGCCTCGTCCCGATTCGTCGCGCCGATCACGATGACTTGGCCACGGCCGGAGAGGCCGTCCATCAACGTGAGGAGCTGGGCGACGACCCGACGCTCGACCTCGCCGGTGACCTCCTCACGTTTCGGCGCGATCGAGTCGAGTTCGTCGATGAACAGGACGCTCGGGGCGTTCTTCTGCGCCTCCTCGAATTTCTCACGAAGGCGTTCCTCGCTCTGCCCGTAGTACTTCGACATGATCTCCGGGCCTTGAATCGAATAGAAGTTCGCGCCCGCCTCGTTCGCGACGGCCTTTGCGATGAGGGTCTTGCCCGTCCCCGGCGGGCCATAAAGGAGCACGCCCTTCGGCGGATCGATGCCGAGCCGCTCGAACAGTTCCGCGTGCTTCAGCGGGAGCTCGATCATCTCGCGGACTTTCATCAGCTCCTCTTTCAACCCGCCGATGTCCTCGTAGGTC
>VBLS01000126.1 GCA_005878635.1 Methanobacteriota archaeon
TAGGCCGTATCCCTCGGAAGATCGCTCCCGGCCTCGCTGATCGAGTAGCCAGCCCCGAGGATGTTGTACCCGTCGCGGGGCGGTCCCGTCGCCGCGATGTCCGCGTCGGTCGGATCGATCTCTTCGTCGAAATGGAAGCGCGCGCCCGCGGCCTGGGCGCGGCGGAACAAAATCTGATCCACGGTGTGATCCTCCCGACCGCGCATGAACAGGTAGTGAGCCGGGCCTCGGATCACATTCCGGGCGTTCGGGGACACGCGAATCGTCGCGAGGACCGTGCTGAACGGCGGGAGGTCGAATCCGAACGACTGCAACTCCTCGAGCACGTCCCGCTCGCGGTAGTTGCGGATCCCTTCCGTGTGCGGCCCGGAACTCGGAAGGAGGCGAGACTTTTTTTCGTAGACCTCCACGGGTCGGTTCGCCTTCGACAGGACATAGGCCGCGGTCAATCCGGCGAGGCCCGCCCCCGCAATCCGGACCTTCTCCACCACGGCATCGAAAACGGTCCCGGGACAAAATAGGTTCCGTCGACGATGTCCCGATTCGGCCCCGGACGCGGTATGCTGGATAGGACTCAGGAACCCCGGTTTATATATGGCCTATTCCATTTTGAAGGCACTCCAGATACGGTCTCCGAACCTCCCCCGGCATCCGTGAACCAATGGACATCTACGATCTGCTGCGCGTCCTCCCCCTCGCCTCGGCGCTGACCTGGTTCATCCTCGCCGCATTGCAAGTCTACCGCGACCGAATTCACACCTGGACGGAGACGTTCTTCCTCCTCTCCTGCATCTTCGCGGGCCTCTACGCGACCTGGGACTTTCTCTTCTTCACGGCGGGGGACTCCAACTTCGCGACCTTCGCTGGCCGCATGAGCTTCTCGAGCGCGATCGTCACCTCGTTGTTCCTGCTCCTCTTCACCCTCGTGTACATTGATCGCATGCGGCGGGTCTACTGGTCCTTCGGGATTTTGACCATCGCCGTCCTGATCCTCTTCTGGCTCATCGGGCTCGAAGGCGTCAACCAACTCTCGGGCGGTCTGTGGATCCCGGTCTTCAACGAGACGGTCCTCCTCATCGTCCTGGCGTACATCGGGTCGTACAGCCTCGGCGGGATCGTGAACGTCTATCGTCTCCACAAGATCGTCCGCGATGTGAGCCCCCAACTCGCTCGGAGGACGCGCGGTTTCCTGATCGTGTTCACCCTGATTATCTTCCTCGGACTGGGGACGAACGGCGTCCTCGGTGCGCTGCGCTCCCAGGTCCCGCCGCCGTTCTCGACGCTCCTCCTCGTCGTGGCGGCAGCCACGATTTACACCTTGTATCCCGGGAGTCGCCAGCGCATCTCGGAGGCTGTCCGCCGATTCCAGGCCCGCCGGTATTCGATCAAGGCCTCGTTCCTCACCTTCGAGGACGGGACGTTGATCGGCGCCAAAGCGAGGGAGGGGGAGACGGCCATCGATCAAGATCTGTTCGGGGCCACCCTCGATGTGATCCAGAATTTCATGCGCACTTCCTTCCCGATCCTCCGCGGGAAGGCCCTCAGCTCGATCACACACGGCAACTACACGCTCGTCGTCGAGCGGGCCCGTCACACCTACCTCACGGTGGTCCTGGAGGGCGAGGAGTCGGACCAACTCCGGCGGCAGATGCGAGACCTCTTGCTCGATTTCGAGGCGAAGAACCGGCAGACGCTCCTGGCGTGGCGAGGGATCCCGGAGGAGGCGAAAGGGACGGACCAGATGCTGACGTCCCTGCTCGCGGAGGCTCCGCTCCTTTAGCAGTAGACTTGGATCAGCCCGACGGGCGAACCGAGGACGAACAGCTTTCGAGGTTTCGGATGGAGGCGGACGATCTTCTGGCGGAGCTTGATCTCCCGATCGCGATAGCGGGCCTTCATCTCGTCGACCGACGCGTACGTCTTCGAGAGGGACTCCCCTTGATGCAAGAGCTTCGATAGGTACGTCACCGCGACCATCGCCGCGTATTCGTCGAAGTTCCAGTTGCTGTGGACCGAGCCGTTCTGGGAGTAGACGTACGAGGCCCGACGCATCCGCGTCGGAATCCAACCCCCCGCGATGCCGAGCTTCGTGTGCCGCACGACGACGTCGATCGACGGCAAGACGTCGAGCAGCTCGCGGCCGGACGGCGTGAGGAACCATTCCTCTTCGTAGTCCATCAGGAAGTGCGCGTCGAACTTTGGCTCCGCGGGCAAGGGGAAGGCCCGTCGGAAATCCGCCGCAAGCTCGTACCCGCTCCCGATGCCCTCCAGGTGGATCGCGATCCCATGGCGCCGCGCGTAATGGCGGAACGGGTCGATGCCCTTCGCGAGGACCGCGAGAAACCGCTTCGTCTCCTCGGGCCCCCGCTCCCGGTTGTACGCGGTGTGGGTCAAGATCACGTTCGTCTTCGCCCCGAGGCTCGCGAGGGTGTGGACGAGCGCGAGGCAATACAGGCCCGCGTCGGCTTCGACGTCGTAGTCGACGGGGACGGACAGCGTGGATCGCGTTCCGTCGGGGATGTCGTACATCACGAGATCGCGCACGCCGGCGAGGGCCTGGTCGGGATCGATCCCGAGGCCGAGGGTATGGGAGAGGGCGTCCCACGATTCGACGAACGCGGAACGGATCGCCTCGGGCGTCGCAAGTTGCAGTGCCCCTTCACTCCGGGCCGGGAGTGGCGTTTGTCCGTCGACATAGTCCGCCGATTCCACGAGGCTTTGAAAGAGGTCCTCCTGGAGGTGGACGTCGACGGAGTCGGCGTCGATGGAATCAGGGGGTTCCAGTCCTGGTTCTTCGGGGGGCGCCGGTGACGTCTTCGGAGATTCATTCGCGGTCACGGGGACATCTCTCTCCCACTGTTCCCAGGAGTGATTATCAGGTATTTAGTCGCTACGAATGCTACGATTTGATAGTGTATGCATCTTTCTGTAGGAACCGTGAAATACCCGCGGGACGATGCCCGGCCATGCCTCGCGGCGTCCCCCCGAAGCCCGCTGAAAAGGTCCAGTTCAACATCCGCGTGGACGGCGAAGTCCTCCGCCGATTCCGGGATTACTGCCGTCGCCACGGCCTCGATCCGCAGGGGCAAATCGTCCTGTTCATGCGGAGGGTCCTCGATACGGAATTCGATTTTCAGGAGCGGCTGTGGTCGGCCCTGAAGGCGGAGACGCCTTGAGCTTCAGCGGCGACAGCCCCGTGTCGAATCGGCGGGCGAGCATCGCGAGTTCCTGGGAGGACACGGCCTCCGGGGCCACGGTCAGGAACAGGCGGCATCGGTGCAGGCTGGCGATGTCCAGGCTGTCCTTGACGAAGGGCAGCCAGGATCGCAGGTCGACGTAGAGCGCGAGCTGCTCGAGGCCCACGAGGACGATGTCCATTCCCTCATGGGTAGCGGCGTAGTTCGCGACCGCGCGCCGACCTTCCGTGTCGAGAGCCTTCGGCCGCACGCAGACGGTCCCGGCCTCGGGTTGGTCCGTCACCCAGACGATCTCGAAGCGGTCGCCGTAGCGCAACCGCGCCTTCGTCGGATGTTCCGTCGTCAGGAGAAGTCCGCGTCGCGCGCCCACGAGGGGCAAGGCGACCGGTGCGTCCTGGGCGTTGATCGTCATGAGAACGTGTTCCGCCCCCGGCGTCGAGGTGGCGATGCTGTCTTGGACTTCGAGGACGCGATCCACCGAACCGCGCAACAGTGCGAGCTGGTCCGGCGGGAAGGTGCCGAGGCCCGCGGCGATGATCACCGTGCCCTTCGAGGCGCTCGCCTGATTCGTGACGCGTTTCAGGAACCTCGCGACGGCGTCGAAGCCGGCCAGAGTGGCGAGGAAATCCAGGTCGTCCAGGAGGACCGCGGTCCCCGGATTCTCACGGAGGAACTTCACGACCGTATGGACGAGCTCGAAGTCCAACGCGTTCGGGCGAACCGTGCGACCTCCATTGGTGACCGTCGTGATCCAGAGGATGGGCGTGCGCTCGAGACCGAATCGCACGGTGACACGAGAGGGTGCGAGCCCGGTGACGCAGAGACCGGGTGTGACGGAGACGATGTCCCGGAACGCGCCCATCGCCGCGCTCCGGCCGTTTTCCAGGACCAGATAGTTGAGGCCACGCTCGAGTCGATGCCGAGGGGCCCTCGCCGTGTGCAGCTCCGTCACCGGCTCGATGACGAGGTACCGGTACCGCGCGACCGCGTACGCGATGAAGATCGACCACACCAGGGTGTAGAGGGAGCCGAGGCCCACGCGGGTGTCGCTCGCCGAGAGGAGAGGCCACAGGAGTTCGGTCACCGCGGCCGGGACGGTGCCCAGAAGGAGACCGCCGAGGACGACGCCGATCATGCGCTGACTCGGTCCCTTCCGCACCCGCCAGTAGGAGCGCACGAACAGGGCGACCCCCGCGAACATCCAGAGGCCGAACACCGGCGCGAAGTACGCGTAGGCTGTGGAGACTCGGGCGCTCGGGCCGAACGCATTGGAGGAGATCCCGTCGATGATGAGGCCCGTCCCGACAATCAAGTAGGCCCAGAAAACGAACGGCGCGTAGATCGCCGCGAGCGCCCACGGACGGCGGATCCACTCACTCTTCGTCGGATACGTGAGGGCGAGATGGTAGAGGGTCGCGGGCACCAGGGCGATGCCGACCCAGGTGAACCGGGCCCAGAACAGGAGGACGTCCGGCGAGGTCCCGACCGCGAGCGAACGTTGCACGATCTCCCCCAGGTCCCAGAGGACGAAGGCGAGCATCACGAGCAGGACCGATCGGTTCGCCGTACCCCGCGGATTCACGCCGAACACGTAGGCGCCGAGGAACGCGCTGACGAGGAGCGCCACGAGGGGGAGGGCGGCCCCCAGGTTGAACACGAAGGCCACGGGCGCGTCGGTCGTCATTCCGACACGATCTCGAAGGTCCCGTGCTCGACGAGGAGCGGGAAGTAGTCGAGGTCATGCTCGGCCCCGCGCATCTTGACGACGCCGATGTACCGGCGGACGGACGTGCTCATGCCGACGTCGACCTCGCGAAGCCGCAGGTGGATGATCGTGTCCGCGAGGAATTCCTCGACGCCGAAGTGGGCGAAAGCCGTGGCGTCGCGGGGCATCTCGGAGACGAGGAACGTCGTCGCGTTCAGGTCCCGCAGCTCCTCGAAGAACTGGAAGATCTCGTTCCGTGGGCTTTCGAACGGCGCGAGCGCGTAGAGAGCGTCCAGGCTGTCGAGGGCGATCAGGTCGCACCCCATCTCCTCCTTGTAGCGGGCGAGCTGACGTCGCAGGCCGAGGAGCCATCGCGGTTGCTCGCGGACCTCTTCGATCTCGCGCCGCAAGGCGCGGACGTCGATGATGTGGACGCCCTTCGCGTTCCCGGGGTCCATCCCGAG
>VBLS01000008.1 GCA_005878635.1 Methanobacteriota archaeon
GGCGAGCAAGGCAGACTGCGTAACCGTGCCGTCCTTCCCGCGAAGCTCGACGAGTCGATCCGCGCCGATGCCGCCGATGGAATACCCGCTGAAGGTGTTGTTGTCGATGTCGAGGAACATCCGGATCGCATCGTCTCCGAGGACGGGAGGTCGGTTGTCCGGGCCGATGTACACGCTTACCGATCGTCCGGCGTAGGGAGCTGGGAACGTAGATGGTATCGTCGTGTTGAGCCAGTAGTCCGTGCCGCCGGGGCAGCCGTAATCGATGATGCCATCGCCGTCGACGTCGCAATTCGTCTGCGCGTCCGGTGTCCCGTCGTTGTTGAAGTCGTACGGCATCGGGTCTGCGGTGTCGGGCACGCCGTCCCGATCCGTGTCTGCCAGGGACGTCGAATTTTGGGGAGGCGCCTCCCGGGGGTTTTCCGGCGTTGACGTGCCCGCAAGGATTCGACCCGAGACGCCGGCGTACAAGAACGTCGCGGTCCCGTTTTGCAGTGCGCCATAGTGCGTGAGATCGATGTCCGGATTGCCCCGCGGTGCGACATCGTTCGTCGGGTCCGCCGAGAGCGCGTTCCACTCGTCGAAGGCGCCATCGACTCGAGGCGCTACCGGGACAACGCCAAGGTAGCCGAGCGCGCGCACGCCCGGGTTTTCACGGAGGGCCACCACGCCCCCACTGACACCAAATGGGTGGATCGACGGTAGCTGGATTCCGAACGTTTCCCCGGTCGTCGAAGCAAAATCGCCGACGACGAACAAGATGGTCGGTGCGCCGACCGCAATCTGGACCGGCGCGAAGGAGAATCGGACACTCGGAGAGACTGGAGCAGCTTGAGCGAGCAGGCTGGTACTGTCCGTCAGGCGGAGAGAAGTCGCAACGTTCGCGGGGGCGGTGCCAGCAATTTCCACCTGGAGTGAATTGAGACTGACTGGCCGGCCATGCGCCGTCAGGGTGAGCCGGAGGAGCGGCACGTCATTGCCCGCGATGACGTCAGGGACTTGAGGATCGGACACGATGGACAGGGTCCCGAAACCCGGGCTCACGGGGAAACCCCCTTGGTCGACCTGCTTGTCCCACGAGACCGTGTGCACGGTCGCGACGAGCGGCACCGAGCTCGGGACGCCGGCGAGCCACTGAGCCTCGACCTCGATCCGGGATCCGCTCGCGGCGGCCGGCGTGGAGGTCCCCTTAATCCATCCGCTCCAGTCCCTTTGGTTCCGGTTCGAGTCGAATTCCCAAAGCGTGCTGGACTGGACTCTCCCGGCATAGCCAGAAACCTCGATCATCCGATCCGCGCCAAGGCCGTCGATGCGGTAACCGGTCGATGTGGATCCGTCAATGTCGATGAAGATCCTGACCGTGTCCATGGTCCCTGGAGAAGGGCCGCCTCCCATCAGGGCGGATCCCGCGACCTCCACGAAGAAGGCAATGGACCCGAGGTTCGGTACGACGCCGAAACGGACGAGGTCCACGTTCGGATTCAGCACACCACCGGACGCCATCGCTTCCGTGGCAACGCCCGCCCAGTCACTGAACTGCCCGTCGATCTGGATCGGAGATTGGGGCCCGTTGTACGGCGGTACAAAGAACAAAGGCATGAGGAGGAGGCCGACCACGACGAGCGGGATCACATACAGCTTCCATCCGGCCGTCCGCACCATGCCTCGGAAGCCCGAGGACCGGAGGCCCATTCTTCGGATTCCCGCGAGGCCGTTGGTGAGCCCATTGGTCCGACCCAGGCCGTTGGTGAGTCCGTTCGTGCGGCCCAGTCCGTTCGTGAGACCGTTGGTCCGCCCGAGGCCGTTGGTCAGGCCATTCGTACGGCCGAGGCCGTTCGTCAACCCGTTGGTCCGGCCCATGCCGTTCGTGAGCCCGTTCGTCCGACCCATGCCATTGGTCAGTCCGTTCGTCCGTCCGCGGAGTCCGTTCGTCCGGCCCTTCAGACCGTTCGTCATGCCGGCCCGCGAGCGGGGGCTGCGGGAGAAGACCAGCCCGTTCGTGAGACCCTTCTTCGGGATCGGCTTCGGTTCGGGCCTGGGCGCCGGTTTCGGCAGCGGCTCGCGATCCGGTTTCTTTTCGGACTCGCCTCCCGCCGGGACCGACTTGCCTTCGCCGAACTCCTCCTCCACCATCTCCTGAATCGCGGCCCGGCCGAGGTCCTCGAGTTCGTCCTCGAGGGTCTCCGGGGCGGCGAACTTCACGCCGCAGCGGAGGCACACCGTCGCATCGACCGCGACGGGAGCGTCGCACATGGGACATGGGACGGTCGCCGCCGCGGGAGCCGCCTCCGCCTGCTCCGCTTGCTGCGCGCGCAGACGGCTCTGCCGGGCTCGGTCCGCCTCACCGAGGCGGGCGTGGAGCTTCGTCTTCAGGACCCAGAGGCCCGGGTACGCGGGATCGAGCTCCGAGAGCCGATCGAGGGATTGCAAGGCCCCGCGAGGATCGTCGAGGGTGGCCTGGGCGGCCGCCATCGCGAACAGGGCGTCTGCGTCCTTGGGGTCCAGCTTGAGCCGCTCGCGGGCGATCTGCATGATGAGGGAGAGCCTCCGGGCCCTCTCTTCCTGGGACTCGAGGACGCTCCCTTCCGCGGCGACCCCCGCGACCGCACCGCCCTTGGGGGACTCGCGCACCACTTGCATCCCGGTCTCCGTCATCTCGAGGACCCGGAACGTTGGGTCCGGAGTCGTGTCCCTCAGATGGAGGACTCCGATCTTCCGGAGGATCCGGTCCCCGCTACGGGTACGTTCGATCTCGATCACGCCGTCGAAGGGCTGGAGGAGCGTGGTCACCTCGGGCCCGGAGTGCATGTCCTTCTCCAGCAGCACGAGGCTCGTGAATCCGTGCCGATCGAACTTCCTCTTCGCGCTCTGCGCGAAGGCGTAGACCTGCGTGAGCTCGTACGCATTCATCGCCGGAGACAGCAGCTCGATGACGGACCGGCAGCCCTTTTCCCCCGAAAGGGCGGCCATCGCGCGGCTCAGGGCCACGCCGAGGTTCGTGAGATCGATCGAGGAACGGACGACGATGCCGCGCTCTTCCACGTCAGTGACCGTCTCCTCGCTCCACGAGTACCAGTCCACGATGCGCAGTCGGTTCTCGCGCGTGACCGCGTCGATGTCGACGCCCAGGCCGCGGAGATCCGAGAGGACCGCATCAGGCGACTGCGACGAGATCAGGACCAGCCCGCTCGCCCCGGACTTCAGGCCCTCCGCGAGGAACGTGAGGGCGAAGCGCAATTTCTCCTGGCCCGGCGGGCCCTGAAGCACGACGCTGGAGCCGGCGGGCAGGCCACCCTGGACCATGGCGTCAAATCCCGAAATGCCCGTTGCCAGCCGCGCCATGCGAATCACGATTCCAGAGGCCGGGTCAGGCCGCAGCGGTAGGCCAGGTCGGGATAGAGGGTCATCGCGTCGCGGAGGGCGGCCTGGAACACGCCCTTCGCCGGGACTTCGCCGAGACCCTGCTCGCACACGGACCACAAGTCCCGGTGGACCTCGGCCACCAATTCGCGAAGGTAGTCGAGGCCTCCTTGCGCGCCGACGATCATCTGGTCGAACACGGCCCTCCGGAGTTCCTGATGGTCCGTGGTCAGCCGGTGCTCCATCTCCGTCTGGATCGTGGGCGCGCCGAAGGACCGGATTTTCTCGAAGAGGGATTGGAAATACACGACGTAGAAGTCGACCACTTCGCGGAGCGGACCGGCGTCGTCGGAAAGGTCGACGTCGAACCGGAGATGCGAGGACCGGAGGCGATACTCGAACGTCCGAGAATCGTGGGCCTGCCGCTCCACGAGCCCGAGCTCGGCGAAGCGCTGCAGGAACTTGGACGCGGTCGTGGTGTGGATGTCGAGCGTCCGGGCGACCTCGCTCGAGAGATGCCAATTCCCGTCCCGCAGGGATCGCAGGATCGAGAGGCTGTGCTCCCCCGAGAGGAGCCCGATCGCCTGCTGGAAGGTCTGCTGATCCATGGGAGAACCTACCTTCGGAGCGCGTTCGACGCAACCGAAGTCTATGCATCGTGGAGTCAGGGAGTTCATAAGCTGTCCCCCGGAATTCTCACGTGCGATTATTGTTGGGCAGAACATGACAATTCGGCGGCCGGGATCCGGACGGACGTCCCGCGGACCTCGACCGGTGCTCGATCGATTGACTTACGGGCGCCGGCGCTAAGCAAGGTTGAAGTACGGGCACCCGATTGGGGCCGCCCACGGCCGTCCCCGCCTCCTGAACGCTCCTTCGCCCGCGGCCTGGCGCGAGGCCCCGCGATGCGCTACACCCGATTCGAGAAAGCCCGGATCATCGGAGCGCGGGCCCTGCAAATCAGCATGGGTTCGCCGATCCTCATCGACGTCCCGACGGGGGTGGTCGACCCGATCGAGATCGCCTGGATCGAGTTCAACAGCGGGGCCATCCCGATCACGGTGAAGCGGGAGACCTAGCGCGCCTCTGGTCGACTCTCCCACAAGATGCCAACAAGCGGTTGTTGTAATGATGAGCTCGAATCGAATTGTTTATATAGAACTGCATACAGATAAATACGGCCGCCAAGTCAACCTTGGAGGTGGATCACCATGGAGCGCAAGACCAAGACCAATGCAGCTGCCAAGGAGACGAGCCTGGCGAAGACGACCTCGCCTTTCGCCTGGTTCGATGAAGTGGACCGATGGTTCGACAGCTTCCGCCGGAGCTTCGAGGACCGGTTCTGGGGCGGCTCCCTCGCCCGAGTGACTGGGCCCGACGCGGCGGTGCGCGAGCCCCTCGTCGACTTGATCGACAAGGGATCCGAATTCGTCGTGCGGGCCGAACTGCCCGGCGTGGCGAAGGAGGACGTCGACCTGACCGTCACCTCCGACGGCATCGAGGTCCGGGCGGAGTCGAAGCGATCCCGCGAGGAGGACGAGAAGGACTACTTCTACTCCGAGCGGACGTACCAGGCCCTCCGGCGCGTCCTGAGCTTCCCGGAGGAGGTCAAGGCCGACCTTGCCTCCGCGACGCTGAAGGACGGAATCCTCGAGGTCCGGATCCCGAAGAGGGAGCCGACGCCCGAGAAGAAGCCCGTCAAGGTGCCCGTCGACTGAACGGGCACCCCTTTCCTTTCTTTCCGATGCCGGCAGGTTTCGACATGACTTCAAGTAATCCCGTTTCGTTGCGAAGCGCCGCTCCCTCCGTTCCGACGGAAGGGGCAGGAGCCTGAGACCGATGGCCACGGGCCGTGAGAAGTTCCTCCGGGTCGCGGAAGCGAAGCCCGCCGACGCGGGCCGCGGGGTCGTCCACCTGGATCCCGAGGTCATGAAGATCCTCGATCTGAAGGAAGGCGACGTCGTCCTGATCCTGGGCGCGAAGGCCACCGCCGCCGGCGTGCGCCGCGGATATCCCGAGGACGCGAACCGCGGGGTGATCCGCATGGACGGGATGCAACGCCGCAACGCCGGGGTGGGGATCGACGACAAGGTCGGCCTGAAGAAGGCCTTGGCGCGACCGGCCGAGAAGGTGTCCCTCGCACCGACGGAGCCGATCCGCATCATGGGCGGGGAAGAGTACATGGCCCAGGTCCTCCAGGGACGCGTCATCACGCGCGGGGATGTCCTGAGCGTGAGCGTGATGGGTCGCAAGTTCGAGTTCGTCGTTACGTCGTTCTCGCCGGGAGCCGACGCCGTCCTCGTCGAATCGGGCACGGAAATCAAGATCGCGGAGAAGCCGACGAAAGAGGAAGGGGCGAAGGTCCCGAAGGTCGACTACGAGGACATCGGCGGGCTGGGCTCCGAGGTCCGGAAGGTCCGCGAGATGATCGAGCTCCCGCTGCGCCATCCGGAGCTGTTCGAGCGGCTCGGCGTCGAGGCGCCGAAAGGCGTCCTCCTCCATGGCCCTCCGGGGACCGGGAAGACCCTGCTCGCGAAGGCCGTCGCCTCGGAGACGAACGCGAACTTCCATTCGATCTCGGGCCCCGAGATCATGTCCAAATTCTACGGACAGAGCGAGGAGAACCTCCGAGACATCTTCAAGCAGGCCGAGGAAAACGCCCCGAGCATCATCTTCATCGACGAATTGGACAGCATCGCACCGAAGCGGGACGAGGTCACCGGCGAGGTCGAGCGACGGGTGGTCGCGCAGCTCCTTGCGCTCATGGACGGACTGCAGGCCCGCGGGAAGGTCGTGGTCATCGGCGCGACGAACCGGCCGAACGCCCTCGACCCTGCCCTGCGCCGGCCGGGGCGCTTCGACCGCGAGATCGAGATCGGGGTCCCCGACCGCGACGGGCGGCTGGAGATCCTCCAGATCCACACGAGGGGCATGCCCCTCGCGAAGGACGTCGACTTGTCCGAACTCGCCGGCTTCACGCATGGGTACGTCGGCGCGGACATGTCCGCCCTCTGCAAGGAGGCCGCGATGCGATCGCTCCGGCGGATCCTCCCGGAGATCGACATCCAGGTCGACTACGTCCCGCCCGACGTGCTCAATCGTCTCGAGGTCACTCGCGACGACTTCCTCCAGGCCTACCGGGAGCTCGAGCCGTCAACGATGCGCGAGGTGCTCATCGAGAAGCCGAACGTCCGATGGGACGACATCGGAGGCCTCGACGAGGCGAAGCAGGAGTTGCGGGAGTCGATCGAATGGCCCCTCAAGATGAACAAGTTGTTCGCCCACTTCGACGCGCGACCGCCCCGCGGCATCATGTTGTACGGCCCGCCGGGCACCGGCAAGACGCTGCTCGCGAAGGCCGTGGCCACGGAGGCGGAGGCGAACTTCATCTCCGTGCGCGGGCCGGAGTTCCTGAGCAAGTGGGTCGGGGAATCCGAGCGCACCGTCCGCGAGACGTTCCGCAAGGCCAAGACGGCGGCCCCTTGCATCATCTTCTTCGACGAGATCGACGCGATTACCCCGGTCCGCGGGGGAAGCTCCGACTCGCAAGTCACGGAGCGGGTCATCTCGCAGATCCTCACGGAGATGGATGGGCTCGAGGAGCTCCACAACGTGACCGTAATCGCGGCGACGAACCGGATGGACCTCGTGGACACCGCCCTCCTGCGGCCGGGACGGTTCGACCGGCACATCTACATCTCCCCGCCGGACCTGGCGACCCGCAGGGCCATCCTGGAGATCCACACGAAGAAGAAGCCCTTGGGGAAGGACGTCGATCTGGACGACCTCGCGAAGCGGACGGACAAGTACACGGGCGCGGAGATCGCCGCGGTCTGCAACGAAGCGTCGATGCTCGCGATTCGCGAGTATGCCCTGAAGTTCCCGAAGCTGGACGAGTCGGCCCTGAAAAAGGTGTCCGTCGAGAAGCGGCACTTCGACGCGGCGATGAAGAAGATCCAACCGCAGACCGGCGACGCGTCGCTCTATAGTCGGATGCCGTCCCGATTCCCGCGGAGTCCGGAAGTCAGCTAGGGCGGCAGGATTAAGTCGCAGGGCGAAGAATCGCCGACGATGGCCGCCTCCGCCCCGGGGAAGTTGATCCTCTTCGGGGAGCACGCGGTGGTCTTCGGCGAGCCCGCCCTGAGCACGGCGATCAACCTGCGAGCCGAGGTCTTCGTCCGGCCCCACCGAGAATGGCTCGCGGACGGCGCCTCGCTCGACGAGCCACGATTCCGGTACGTGAAGAAGGCGGTCGAGAAGAGCAACGCCCCGGGGCCGTTGTGGATCGAAATCCGGTCGATGGTGCCCAGCGGCGCGGGCTTGGGCTCCTCCGCCGCGGTGACCGTCGCCACCCTCGGTTCGTTGCACTCGCTCGCCGGCTCCATCGATCCGCCGACGATCGCGCGCGAGGCGTTCGACGTGGAGCATGAGGTCCAGGGACGCGCGAGCCCGATCGACACGAGCACCGCGGCGGCCGGCGGCGGCCTCCTCGTACTCCGCGACAAGCAGGAGAATCTGCTCTGGTCGATCGAACGCGACAGCCGCCGTTGGTTCCTCCATCGAGCGGTCCTCCCTCCCGTGGATTTTGTGATCGGGAACACGGGCATCAGCGCCGCGACGGGTCCCCTCGTCGCCAAGGTGAAGGAGCGCGTCGATCGCGATCCAGGAGCGGCCGCGGCGATCCGGGAGATCGGGGAGATCACCCTCGACGGAATGAGAGCCCTCGAACAAAGGGATCTGGTCTCCGTGGGGCACCTGATGGATCGGAACCATGCCCTCCTCACAGAACTCGGGGTCGGCCACCCAGCCCTCGACCGGCTCGTCTCCGCCGCGCGTCCGTCGAGCTACGGGGCGAAACTGACCGGAGCCGGGGGCGGCGGGAGCATGTTCGCCTTGACCGATCGTCCCTCCAAGACGGCGGAAGCGATCCGCGCCGCGGGCGGGAAGTCATTCGTCGTCCAAGCGGATTCCCGCGGGGTGGCGAAGATCGGATGAAAGGGCGCGCCCACAAGATCCGTCCCACCCTCGGGGAACGTCCTCCGTCGCCGGCGTCCCTCCTGATCGTGGACGCGGCGGAACTTCTCACCCTCCGCGGCGCCGAGGGGCCGCGCGCCCACGAGGCGGCGCAGGACTTGGGGATCATCGAGGACGGCGCCGTGTACTCGGAAGGCGCGCGCCTCGTCGACGTCGGGACGACCGACGAGGTGCTGGCTCGGCATCCGCGCGCCGATCTTCGGATCGAGGCGGCGGGAAAGGTCGTCGCCCCGGGATTTGTCGATCCCCACACCCATCCCGTGTTCGCGGGTTCGCGCGAGCACGAGGTGGAGTGGAAGTCGCAAGGCCTCAGTTACTCGGAGATCGCGGCCCGAGGGGGCGGGATCCTTCACACGGTTCGCGCGACGCGGGAGTCCTCCGAAGGAGACCTCGCCCGGGACGCGACGAAGCGTCTGCGATCGATGGCGGCCTCCGGAACGACGACCGTCGAGGCCAAGAGTGGATACGGACTTCGGACCGACGACGAACTCAAGATCCTACGGGCCATCGCGGCCGCGGGACACGCCGCCGAAATCGATGTGGTTCCGACCTTTCTCGGGGCCCACGCGGTCCCTCCAGAATTCCAGACCCGGCCCGAGGCCTACGTCAATCTCGTCCGGGAAGAGATGTTGCCGGCGATTGCGGCGAATCGGCTCGCGGACTTCTGTGATGCATTCGTCGACCGAGGGTACTTCTCGGCCAACCAGGCCCGAGAGATCCTGAAACGAGGCGCGGACCTCGGGCTCCGCCCGAAGGTCCATGCGGACGAACTCTCCGACGCGGGAGGCGCGGCGTTGGCCGCGGAACTGGGGGCCGCGTCGGCCGACCACCTGATTCACACCTCGTCCGACGGAATCGAGGCCATGGCGCGCTCTCGTACGATCGCCATCCTCCTTCCCGCGGCGTCCCTCGCGTCGCGGTTGCCCTTTGCCGACGGACGACGGCTCCTGGCCGCCGGAGTGGCTGTCGCGATCGGCACGGACTTCAATCCGAATTGCTGGTGCGACTCCATGCCGCTCGCGATCGCCCTGGCCTGTCATCATAACGGGTTGACGCCGGCCGAAGCGATCACCGCGGCGACCGTCAACGCGGCCCACGCCATCGGCCGAGGCGATCAGGTCGGGGTCCTCGAACCCGGGAGGGTGGCCGACCTCGTGGTCCTCGACATGCCTTCCTGGCGGCATCTCGGATATCGGTTCGGCGGCAACGCCGTCGAGACGGTCGTGAAACGGGGATCGGTGTTGGTCGATCGGCGTCCCGGTCGGTAACGCCAAGGTCTGCGTTCCGATCTCGAATCCGCCGGATCAGCGCGGCGGAAGGGAAACCGTCGCGTTCTCGAGCCTCGAGCCGGCGCGGACCGTCATGCCCTCGCCGATGATGCTCGAGACGATCCGCGCGCCGTCCCCAATCACGCAGTTGCGCGCGACCACGCTGTCCACAATTTCCGCGGCCGACCCAACGGTGCTTCCTTCCAGGATGATGCTCTTCTCCACCCGAGCGTCCGCGTCGAGCCTCGCAGCCTCGTAGAGGCAAGCGTTGTCCACCACGCTTCCCTTTCCCAGGACCACGGCGGGCCCGACGTAACAGGGACCGCGAATCGTCACGCCGGTTCCAATTTGGGCCGTCGCATCGAGGATGACGGGGCCTTCGCTCGTGACGTCCTTGCGGTGCAGCGGCCTCCCCTCGCGGCTCACGATCGCCATGCTGGCCTTCCAGAGGTCGTGCGGCTGCCCGATGTCCATCCAGACGCCGTCGATCTTCGAGCCGAAGAGCCCGAGTCCCTTGGAGAGGAGCTTCGGGAACAGGTCTTTCGCGAAGTCGAACTTCTGATCCGGCGGGACGAACTCCAGCACCTCCGGCTCGAGGACGTAGATGCCCGCGTTCACGAGGTTCGAAAAGGCCTCCTCCTTCTTCGGTTTCTCCTTGAATTTCGCGATGCGACCGTTCGAGTCGAGGCCCACGACCCCGTACTGGGTCGGGTCCGAGACCTCGGTCAGGGCGATCGTCACGGCGGCGCCTTTCCGCTTGTGGAAGTCGTACAGCGCCTTGAAGTCCACATCGCAGAGGATGTCGCCCATCGACACGACGAAGGTGTCGTCGAAGAAATTCCCGACCCGCCGGACGGCCCCGGCGGTCCCGGCGGGGTTCTCCTCGAAGCTGTACAGGATCGACGCGTTGTAGTCGAGCCCGTCACCGATCGACTTGATCAGGGCATCGGACATGTACGCGGTCGTCACGATGATCTCGTGGAATCCGGATCCCGCGAGGGACCGCAGGACGTAATCAATGCAGGGACGGCCGGCGACCGGCATCAGGGGTTTCGGACGCTTGTACGTGAGGGGCTTGAGGCGTGTCCCTTCCCCGCCCGCGAGGACGACGGCCTTCATCGACCGATCTCCACCTTGCCTTTCTCCATCAGCGCCCTCAGCGCCGCGTCGGCGGACGCCTCGAGTTTCTTCTCGTCCAACAGGGCGGCGCGGACCGAACGGTTCTGCTGCCTCAGGAGGTCGCGCGCCTCCCGGGCCTCGGCCCGCGCCGCGCCCTTGATCGACAGGACCTTCTCCCGCATCTCGACGACCTTCGCATGGACCTCGTCGGCCTTGCCACGCGCGGCGAGGTAGGCCTCGTGCTTCTCGTTCCCTTCGAGGTCGAGGGCGGCGATCTCGCGGGACAAGCCCATCGTCTCCTCGTGGGCGGCGCGGGCCTTCGCGCTCATCGCGAGCGCGGACTCATGTTGCTCCTCCGCCGCCCGGAACAGATCGGTGATCCCGGAGTCGAGATCGCGGACCTCCTTCACGATCTTGTCCTGGTCCGCCTTCAGCGACTGCAGGACCTTGAGGCGCTTCATCGACGCCTTGAGTTCGTCGATCAGCTCGTTCTCCTTGCTCAGGCTGAGGGACGCTGTCTGCTGCCGCATCTCCAACTGGGAGACGCGCCTCGTGAGCGCGCGCAGCTCCGCGCCGACGTCCGTGGGACCGGAGGCCCGGAGTTTTCGCTTCAACTCGATCAGGGCCTTCGCTTTGGCCTGCAATTCGTCGCGCTTCTCCCGGTGCGCCCGCGCCTCCGCGGCGAACGACGCGCGCCGGTCCTTCAACGGCCGGAGGCGGGCGCCGACCTCGCGCTTCTTCTCGTGGACCAGGTCCCGCTCCTGGCGGGCCTGCTGGGCCTCGGCGTTCAGGGCGTCCCTCTTCTCCATCAGGCTCTGGAGTTTGATCTCCGCCTGTTCCAACTCAGAAGAAGTCTTCTTCCGGACCATCGGGTCCCCCACGACCGAAGCGGACGGTAGCGATTGGGCGAGGTCCCATTAACCTTTCGCCATCGGTATGGCCTCCGCGATCCGCGCGATCTCCTCGGGGGACAGTTCCCCGACGCGGCGGGTGCGGTGCGGGACGCTTGGGAGGAGGGCTTCGAGCTCCTCGCGGGATCGGGCGAAGGCCGTCCATCCGAGCCGCAACCCATTCTCGACCGTCTTGCGTCGGTGGGCGAAGAGGGAGTCGACGACCGCGTCGAACCGCCCCGGGTCCTCCAGGGGGAACGGCGCCGGTCGGGGGATGAGGGAGACGAGCGCGGAATCGACGCGGGGCTGTGGATAGAAGGCATTCCGCGGCACTCGTTCGAGGATCTCGCACGCCGCGCGCCGATAGACGCCGACCGTGAGCCTCGAATAGTCCGCGGTCCCAGGGGAGGCTCGCATCCGGCGCGCGAACTCCCACTGGTACATGAGGACTGCGCGGTCGAAGGCGTGGTCGAGCAGCCGGAACGTGAGGGGCGAGGAAATCTGGTACGGCAGGTTCGAGGTCATCACATCGAACCGGGGCCAGTCGACCCGGAGGGCATCCCCCTGGATCACCTCGACCTGCGGCAGGCGCCGCCGAAGGTACGCGGCGAACCGACGGTCCGACTCGATCGCGATGACGCGCTTCGCCCGTTCCGCCAGAAGTCGTGTCAGGACTCCGAGTCCCGGTCCAATCTCCAGGACGACGTCGCTCGGGCGAATCCGGGCGTGGGAGATCTGCCTCGTCGCCACCCGCGGGTCGATCAGGAAATGCTGGCCGAGCGACCGGCGAGGCCGGATGCCGAGCTCCGCGAGGGCCTGTCGCGGGTCGTCGTCCACGGGGCGGACCGACCGCTTCGCGGCCCTTGAGGTTTGCCACGACCTCAGATCGTGACGACGACGGTCCTCACATCGACGGGCCGATCCGCGGGCCCGAGCACGGCGGTCACGGTGTACGTGCCCGAGGAGAGACCGTCGGCCGAGAACGAGAAGGATTGGCTCGACCCGCTGCTCGCGAGTACGACCTTCGTCTGGAACGTACGGACCGCGCTCCCGGCCGAATCGGCGAGGGTCACCGTGAGCGTGTCCTCGAAGACGACCGCGAGCATGTCGTTGCCGCGCTCGACCTCTCCCGCGATTGAAAGGCTGGATCCTTGCGACGTCGCCGACAACTTGGCGATCCAGTATCCTCGGGTTCCGATCGACTCGTCGTCGAAGTCCGCGGCGTGATAGGCCTTCGTCAGATAGGTCGTCGTCGGATCGATTCCCCAGGTCCCTGGCGTGAGGGACATCGTCGCCTCGTACGGCCCGTCCATGCCGCTCGTGCGGATCTCTGGACCGAGGAACGTGAAGTCGACCCATTGCGTCCCGTCCCGCAACCAGATCGGACCGGTCGCCCGGGCGACCTGGGCGCTGCCTCCCACGGGGCGGAGGATGCCCGACAGGTCGAACCCTGCGCCCACGAAGACCTCCACTTCGGCTCGGACGACGAGGGCGTCGAACTTGCCGTCCGCATCCCGGTCCGGGGTCGTCTCCTCGAAGCGTCCGGTGTACCGCAGGAATTCGACCATATCATCGAACGCGGTGGCCCGATAAACGCCGGTCGTGCCACAGAGCGTCTCCGGATAGTAGAACGGAATGGGGCGTAGCGCGCCGGATTCCGGAGGGAACGTTCCAAGGACCGGCGGCTCGAGGCCGAACAGGGTGACGGTGAAGTTCCAAGGTCCGTCCACCCCGGCCTGGCGGATCTGGTCTCCGCGGAACCGCAAGAAGACGTTCGCGTCTCCCGTCGACAAGTCGAAATCACGGGACGCATAGGCGATCGTCCGCACGACGTCGGATCCCGACGGCCCGGAGAGGTATCCGCTCAGCGTGTAGTGCCCCGCCGCGTTCACGTGGACGTCCGCCGTGAGTTCCAGGAAATCCGCGAGGCCGTCGGAGTCCACATCGACCGCCGCATCGGCGTGGCCGCCGGTGAAGAATGCGGGTCGGACCGGGGCCTCGAAGTCGCGAGCCTCGTACGCACGCGTCGTGTAGTTCCACTCAATCCAGTCGCCGGATGGAATTGGCTCGGGCCTCCCCAGCCCGGCGTAGGGGAGCGGGAGGAGGCCCAGGGAGAGGGAGGCATGGACGCGGAAGGGGCCGTCGATGCCGGCCCGAGCGAGATCGGTCCCGGCGAAGGCCATCCGCACCGTCTGCTCGCCGGCCGCGAAGAAGTACCTTTCATAGGCCCAGGCAATGGGCCCGTACGACGCTCGGGTCTCCAACATCGGGAGGGGACCCTGGACGCCCCCGCACAGGCCGGTCACCGGAGGCGACGAACCCGAGAGGTCCGCGGAGACGTCCCACGTGCCGGCCTTCGGAAGGGAGACCTGGGCCTCGACCACGAGCCATTCGAACTTCCCGTTCCCGTTCGTGTCGAGCCCGTAGTCGGATCCGGCGCCGCCCGCGGAGGCGATGAGGGCATGGACGCCCCAGACCGCGCCGCCGGTCAGCATCGCCATCGTGAGGAGGAGCCCGATCGTCCGGGTCGTCCAGATCATCGTGCCACCGGCGTCCGCAGAGGCGGGGGGAACCATAGGCCCGTCGTTTTCGTTCGGCTTTCCTCTAACGCGGGAAAGACTCTCGGCCCATCATTTATTTGAGCAGGGAGGCGACATCGGGGCGCGTGCCCACCCCCGGGGCCGACCTCCCCTTCCAGAACGAGGGGAGCCTCCAGTGCTGGATGGTCGCCCTGATCATCGGCGCCCTCGTCCTCGTCCTCGCGATCCTCATGGCCTATCAGCGCTACGTCGCGGGGAAGAAACCGGTCCAGCATCTGTGCGACTACTGCGGGCACATGGTCACGGCGGTCAGCGACTGCCATCACGCGCCAGTCCGCGAGCGGTTCCTGCACGGCACATGCCTCGAATGCAAACAGGATTGCCGCCTCGTCTGCGCGCGGTGCAAAAATCCGCTCTGACAATGGGTCCCGGCATCATTATTACCCGGGCGCGAATAGCGGCGGCATGGCGGCCCCTGCCTCCGGACAACCGGCAGTCAAGAAGCCCGCGGCGCCGACGCCCCACCCCGTCATCCTCGCGGACGTGAAGATCACGGTCCCCGGTCCCCTCCCCCTCGTGTTCGAGGCCCTCGTGACCCCCGACAAGGTCGCGGCGTGGTGGGCCTCGGACGTCCGGATCGAGCCGGAATATGGAGGGCGGTACGAAGGGACGCTGCCCGAAGGGCGCGTGGAGGGCACGATCACCGCGATCGACGGCCCCAGCAAGCTCTCCTTCATGTGGCCGATCCCGAAGGAAGGCGGGAGCACGGAGACGAGCGTCATCTACGAGCTCGCTCCGAAGGGCCCGCAGACCTTCATCCATCTGATCCACCGCTCCCCCTTCGCCGTCCCCGGCGACTGGAACGGCATCTGGCAGCGGGCGCTGAATTCCCTCAAGACGATGTTCGAGGGCGGATCCGCGAATCCCCCGTGAGTCCGGCCCTAGCCGCCCGCCCATTCGACGACCGTCGACTCCCCTTGCCCGACGCCGACGCACAGGGTCACGAGCCCGTAGAATGGTCGCGGGGCCCTTGGCGCGCGACGGCGCATCTCGTGGACCAGGGTGCAGACGATCCGGGCGCCGGAACATCCGAGGGGATGGCCCAGGGCGATCGCCCCGCCATTCACGTTCGTGATCTCGGGTCGGAAGCCGAGTTCCCGCATGACGATGAGAGACTGAATGGCGAAGGCCTCGTTCAACTCGATCAGGCCGACCTTCTCGATCCCGATGCCCGCCCGCTGGAGCGCCTTCCGGGTCGCGGGGATCGGACCGAGGCCCATCGTCCGCGGCTCGACCCCGGCCGCGGCGGAGGAGACGATCCGCACGAGCGACGGGAGGCCGAGCTCCCGCGCCTTGCGATCGCTCATCAGGAGGACGGCCGCGGCCCCGTCGTTGATGCCGCTCGCATTTCCGGCCGTGACGGTCCCGCCCTCGCGGAACGCCGGGCGGAGCTTCGCCAGCGCGTCCAGGGACGTGTCGGCCCGAGGAGGCTCGTCCCTCGAGACCGTGCGCCCCTCCCCCGCCGTCGAAGGCAGCGGCACCGGGACGATCTCCTCCGCGAACTTCCCCGACTCAATCGCGGCGATCGCGCGACGATGGCTCTCCAAGGCAAACCGATCCTGTTCCTCCCGCGAGAACGTCGGCTTCCCTTCGCGGAGGTTCTCCGCCGTCTCGCCCATGGCCTCATTCCCGTACTGCGCTTTCAGCCGCGGATTCGGGAACCGCCATCCGAGGGTCGTGTCCCACGCGGTGAGGTTCCCCATCCCGCCATCCAGATTCTTCGGGATCGCATAGGGCGCCCGCGTCATGCCCTCGACGCCGCCCGCGACGAACACCTCGCCTTCGTCCGCCTTGATCGCCCGGGCCGCGGCGTTGATCGCGGCAAGGCCGGAGGCGCAAAGCCGGTTGAACGTGACGCCGGCCACGGAGACCGGGAAACCGGCCAGGAGGGCGGCCATCCGCGCCACGTTCCGGTTGTCCTCGCCCGCCTGGTTCGCGCAACCGAGGTACACTTCCTCGATGAGCGCAGGATCGAGGCCCGCGCGGCGCACGACCTCTCCGACGACCACGGCGGCCAGGTCGTCGGGTCGAACGTCCTTGAGAATGCCATGATGGCGGCCCATCGGCGTCCGGACGGCCCCAACGATCACCGCTTCGGTCATCCTCGATCTCCGCGCCGAGGCTTGCATCCCGTCCTTGGATTTGGACTTCGGGGTGGAGATGGACTTCGGGGTGGAGACGAGTTGTTTCGCGCACCTCCCCCACATAGAGGGATGGGGACGGAAAGTATACCTCTACTTAGAGGTACGAAAATGGAAATCGGATGCGGCGCGCGGGTGCGCGACTTCGCCGGACGGAGATACTTCTACTTCTGGCACTACGAACGGGACGACGGTCGGTCGAGGAGGAGGGAGGACTACGTCGGCCGCGTCGATTCGGACCGGGCCCGATCCGAACTCCTGCGGCGGATGGCGGCCTACCATCGGAGGGCGGAGCAAGAGTTCGCCCGACGGCGGGCGAGGATCGAGGGCCTGATCGCGGCGCATACCTCCACTTAGAGGTACGTTGCATCGCGGGCGTCGGCCGATCCGGGCCCCGCTCGGCCCAGGGAATCTTTATCCCCCGACGGCCCTTCGACGCCGCGTGCGCCTCGAGGAACGACCCTTCGGCGGATTCGCCCGCGGCCGCCTGTCGGTCGGCTGCCGCCAGTGCACGGACGGGTCCAAGATGGTCCTCTTCGTCACGGGCCTCTGTTCCTTCCACTGCTTCTACTGCCCCGTCTCCGACGAGAAGATGTACAAGGACGTCGTCTTCGCGGACGAGAAGCGCGTCCTGCGGGACGAAGACGTCTTGGACGAGGCCCATGCGATCCGCGCGACGGGCGCCGGGATCACGGGCGGAGACCCGCTTGACGCGGTCGAACGGACGTGCCGCTACATCCGCCTCATGAAGGAGGAGTTCGGGCCGGACTTCCACACGCACCTGTACACGATGTCGACGGACGAGGACAAGATCCGCGCCCTGGCGGACGCCGGCCTCGACGAGATCCGCTTCCACGTGCCTCCGGGCCTCTGGTCCCGGGCCGCGGCGAGCGCCTTCGTCCCCGCATCCCGTCTCGCCCGCTCCCTCGGCCTGACGGTCGGCATCGAGGTCCCCCTGATCCCGGAGCGGGAGGCGGACCTCGTGGCCCTCATCGAGTGGGCGGGGGCCGAGGGCCTGGCCTTCGTGAACCTGAACGAGATGGAGTTCTCCGAGGCGAACTTCCCGCGGATGAAGGTCCACGGATACGAGATGAAGCACGAGCTCTCCTACGGCGTCAAGGGGGCGGACCCCGTCGCGCTGCGGATCCTCGAGCGACGCTGGAAGACGACGGTCCATTACTGCACGAGCGGCTACAAGGACGGTTGGCAGCTCCGGTCGCGGATCAAGCGGCGCGCGGAGAATGTCGCG
Source organism: Methanobacteriota archaeon (assembly GCA_005878635.1). GTDB lineage: Archaea > Thermoplasmatota > Thermoplasmata > RBG-16-68-12 > RBG-16-68-12 > RBG-16-68-12. The sequence goes on from VBLS01000008.1 coordinate 17,662, forward strand.
CGGCCCTGGGACGTCGTGACGGAGGACGGGACCCTCGTGAAGGGGATCCTCGAGGGAGCCGATCTGGAACCGCTGATGCGCGATCTCGAGGTCCGCCATCGGGTGCCGAAGGACCTCATGGGCGTCGACGACGCGCGGAAGCGCCTCGAGGTCGCGCCGTGGATCTTGCAGGAGCTCGCCCCGATCCTCGGGAGGCCCGCGTTCCTCGTCGAGGAGTATCCGACCGCGGACGGCCTCGAGGTGGAGCGGACTCGGCTCGCGTAGGCGGGCATCGTCCGCATCGCACGCCGCGATGGTGCAGACTCCAAGGGCCTTCCGTGCCTCCGCAAAGGTCACACGTCAGGCCGTTCAGGTGACGCGACCAGGCGTCCACGGTCACGTCGGTAAAGGTCCGGTTCGGGAATCGCAGCCGGACCCGGGCCATCGGCGCGACGATCGCGCGGATCGCACAGAGGGTCGCTTTCGCCCTCGGATCGAATCGTTCGAGGGTCTCCGTGAGACGTCGATCCCGCTCCGCCCGGATCGCGCGAAGGAGATCCTCGGAACCTCCTGGGTCCGCGGCGCGGATCTCCGCCGTCGTCTGATCGAAGTAGCCGAAGATGCGACGGACCTCTTCCTCCAGGAGCTGCAGGTTCGTGGCGCGGAACCGGTCGACGGATTCTCGAGTCGTGTCTCGCAAGATCCCGGTCGCGAGACCGTAGGCGGGACCGAGATCCGGCGGCGCCAGATCGGGCGCGGGAGTGAGTCCGGCTTCCGAGTCTCCCGAATCGTGCCGCCAGGCCGCGCCGATCGATGGGGCGACGGCAACCATGTGGAACTCCTCCCGTTTCTCGTCTGCGACAAGGCTCGTCCGGAAGGAAAACAAGAACAAGAGTTGATCCTCCATCCCGAGGACCTCGGCTTTGAGGCCGGCCTGCGGAGCGAGGCCGGCGCCGGCCAGAGCCTCCTCGACCCACCTGGCCTGCGGGGACTCGAACCGCGCGACGTCCCAGCGACCACGGCTCATCGCGAGGGAGAGGATCTTCTCGAGCAGGTAGCTCCCGGGGGCGATGAGCTCCGCGTCGAACTGCCGTACCCGCTCCGGGTCAAAGGTCATCGCGAACCGCGCGGGGCCGTCGAGACGCTCCCGGACCGGTTCGGGGACTTGGACCCACAGGAGGGAATCCGACTCGGAGACGCTCGCCCCGGCCTCCCGAAGGGCATCCACTACGAAGGACCTCCAGGAGGGGGAGTCGCTCACGCGGCGACCTCCTCGCTCACCGGTCGCAAGGCCTCCTCGTTCCTTTCCTGCATCCGATCGTATTCCGTGCGGGCCCGGACGAGCGCCTCGCCGAGGCGATGCAGGGCCGCCCGCCGCTCCTCCGCCTCGCGCAGCGCCCAGATCTCCATCATCATGTCTTCGAAGGACCGTCGCTCGGCGAGGTTGCCCAGGATGAGGTCGAGCTCGCCGACGACGAGCTCGAACATGTGGATCTTGCGGTCGAGGAGTTCCATCAGATAGGCCTCCACGGTCTCCCGCGCCCACAGGTTCACGACGTGGACCTCGCGCTCCTGGCCGAGGCGGTGCACCCGCCCGATCCGTTGTTCGATGCGCAGGGGATTCCACGGGAGATCGTAGTTCACGACCGTCCGCGCGAACTGCAGGTTCCGGCCCTCGCCGCCGGCCTCCGTGCTCAGGAACACCTGTCGGTCCCCCTGGAACGACCGCACCGCGCCATCTTTCGCCGCAGGCGGGAGGCCGCCGTGGTAGAGCGCGACGCGATGGCCCTCGGCCTCGAGGACGCGCTGCAGATGCTGCAACGTCCGGAGGTACTGGGTGAACACGAGGGCCTTTTCGTCCGTGGAGCGGAGGAACTCGACCAGCCGCGTGGCCTTCACGTTCCGTTGGATCGCCCCGGCATCCCTCTGCAACGCTTCGAGTTGGTCCCGCTCCCGTGGTCCGAAGAGGGGGCTCTGGGCCAACCGCCGCAACGTCTCCGCGGCGGCGAAGGTGCTGCTCCCGATCTCCCGCTGGAGGACGACGAGGGTGAGCCGCGCCGCCCACGACATTCGTCCGGAGGCGGACCAATACGCATCGCGGACGAAATCGGTCACGTCGTCGTAGAGGCGTCGCTCGGCGGGGCTCAACCGCACGGGGAGGCTATGCACGCGGCGGGGAGGCAGGGTGAACGCGATCCCCCGTCGGTGGCGGATCATGACGTCGCGCAGGCGATCCCGCAGCTCGGGCACGTTCGCGGGGACCCTGCGATCCCGGCTCCCGACATATCGGTCGATGAAGCCTTCGTAGGTCCGGAGGGCTCCCGGCTTCAGCACACTGACGAGGTTGAACAACTCCTCCATGTCGTTCTGGACCGGGGTCGCGGTGAGCAGGAGCATGTATTTCTTCGAGAGGCCTGCGACGAACCGCCAATTCACGCTGAGGCGGTTCTTCAGCCGATGGGCCTCGTCCACGATGACGAGATCCCACGGTCGCGACTGGGCGGCCGACCGATGAGGACCGCGCTTCGCCAGGTCGATGGACGCGATCAGGTAGGGTCGGTCTTCCCAGTCGCCGAGGGATCGCAGCACCGCGAACGGAAGGTCGAATTTGGATTCCATCTCCTCCCGCCATTGTCCCGTGAGCGAGGCCGGCGTAAGAATCAGCGCGCGCCGGACCAGGCCGCGGATCGCATATTCCTTCAGGACGAGACCCGCCTCGATCGTCTTCCCGAGGCCCACTTCGTCGGCGAGGATCGCTCGGCCTCGCATCTCCTGCAGGACGCGCAGGCACGTCCGCTCTTGGTGCGGATAACGGGCGACGCCATGGAGGGACGGCCAGGCGAGGAGCCGGTCGAATCCGTGGACGAGGGAGAGGCGATGCGCCTCGCAGTTCAGATGCCACGCCCGCGGTCCGTCCCCCGGCGTGCGGAAGGCGCGGGCGAGCAGGTCCGGATCGGCTTCGTCGAACTGCAAGGAGAGGGACACATCCGTGGAAGGATGGGGCTCCCTGACCGGGAGGGACATCGAGGGGGAATCCCTTCACCCGCAACCGCAGGCGGCCACGAAACGGCCCGGACGATATTAACCGTTGCGCCGATCCGTCCTGGCCGTCGGGAACTCTGGAATGATCGGACTCCATCAACGGGCGATGGCAAAGCGTTCGCGGTCCGCTTCGATGACGGCTCCAACAAAGCTGAGGCCGACGCCCGCAAGTCCAACGAGCACCCCGAATCCGGCTAGGCCCACCAACTGGGTCAAGATCAGCCCGAAGACCGACACCGAAACCCCGCACACGGCGACCGCCGTCCCACGCCCCAAATGCACTCCCCTCCCGGGAACGAGGAGCGTGCTCATGTCCGTTTGCCTCCCTACGGATCCGGGTTCCGACCGTCCGCGCGGGCAGGCCCATCCGAGGTTTCGAATTCTAAGTCTCCGGCGTAGGAGACGCCTTTGGCTCTCGGGCGTTCGCACGGCGTCCCCGGAGCATCGACGGAAGGATCGCGAGCGTGTTCAGCCCCGCGAGGGACAGGTACGTCGTCTTGAGGCCCTGGGCGAACAGGATCCGGTCGGCCTCCGAGATCCCGATCCCTCCGGACCCGATGACCTGGGTCACGAGCGCGTACGGGATCGTGAAGGTCGTGATCAGGATCGCCAGGTTCAGGCTGATCGTATATCCGACGTTGAAGAACGTCGCTCGAAAGCCGGACGCGATCCCGCGGCGCTCCGGGGGCACGGATCCCATGATTGAGCTGATGTTTGGCGAAGCGAAGAATCCGAGGCCGGCGCCGAACAGGATTAGGTAGGCGACGAACACGGAATACGGCGTCGAGGCATCCGTCGTCGCGAACAACACGAGCGAGAGGCTGATCGTCGCCAGGCCGGCGGTGGTGAAGGGCAGATGCCCGTATTTGTCGGAGAGCAGGCCGCTCAACGGACCGGCCGCCAAGGTCGCGATGTCCATCGGGATGATCAAGAGCCCTGCCTCCAACGGCGACTTGCGGAGGACGAGCTGAAAGTACAGGCTCAGCAGGAGCAGGACGGCGCCGAAGGCCACCGCGTTGAGGAGCTGGGCCACGACGCCCCCCGTGAACTCGCGGATGCGCAGGAGCTTCAGGTCGAGGAGCGGATGCTCCTGACGTCGCTCGACGACGACGAACGCGACGAGCGCCAAGATGGAGACGACCAGCAGGACCGCGACCGTGGTCACTTCGCCGACGCCGTAGGCCGCGAGCGTGAGCGCGATTAGGAGGAAGAAGATGAATATGGTGAAGGCCGCGAAACCGCCCCAGTCAATCGGGGCTCCCCGCTCCAGCTTCGCGACTTCACGAAGACGGAAGTGGGCCCAGGCCGTGCCGAAGACGCCGATCGGCACGTTCACGTAGAACAGGGCCCGCCAGTCGAGGACGGAGAGGATGATGCCGCTGACCGTCAGGCCGGCCATCGATCCCATCCGGAAGGCGACCTGGTTGATCCCCAGGGAAAGGCCGAGCTCGTCGGCGGGGGTGGCATCGACGATCATCGCCGCGCTGTTCGTGAAGAGGATCGCGGAACCGAGTCCCTGAATCGCCCGGAAGGCGATGACCTGGGCGGGATTCACCGCGAGGCTCGTGAGGAGGGAGCCCAACGTGAACACCCCGAACCCGCTCGTGTACAGCTTCACCCGACCGACGATGTCCGAGATTCGGCCGACGAGCAGGAGGGCGACGGTGCTCCCGAGGACGTAGGCCTGGGTGATCCAGATCGCCTGTTCCGCGTCCGCATGGAGGCTCGCGGCCACCTGCGGCAGCCCGACGATCACGATGCGGGAATCGAGCCCGGCCATCAGCACCCCGACCGTCGTCACGGTGAGGACCGTCCACTTGTACTTGATTCGAACGCCTCCTGCGGATCGGCCGCACTCGCTGACCGGGGTCCGGTGGCTCGATGGTGGAGCGCGACGAAGCGGGACCGCTACGTCAAGTTTGCGAATCGGCGCGGGAAACGGCCCAGGACGTCACGCCACGCTGACGCTCTGGATCGGATGGTGTCGGGCGATGAGATCCCGCGAGACGCGCAGGTTCCGGCCTTCCTTGCCAATCGCCCGCCCCTTCTTCGTCGCCTCGACCGTCACGGTCGCGTGCACGACGTCCCCGCGGTGCTCGATCAGGACGCCCTTCACGTCGAAGTTCCGGAACACGTTCGCGACGAACTGGTCCGGCTGATCCGAATATTCGACGACATGGATGTCCCGGTTCATGAGCCGCTTCAGCTTCGCGATGTTCTCGCCCTTCTTCCCGATCGCCTTGCCGATGTCCCCCTCCTTGACGACGAAGATCAGCTTGTCGCTGGCGTCGACGCAATCGATCACGGTCGTCCGGGTCAGGTCCTGGAAAAGCGCGACGTACTTGATCGTCTGCTCGTCAAAGACAATCTCGGCCATGGGACTCAGGCGCTGAGGATGTTGGATTCTCCGGGGCTGAGGACCGCGACGGCGGCGACCGAAAAGGGCACGCCGCAGGCGGCGCCCAGGTCGACGTTCGTGCCGGGGAACCGCAAGGTCCGGATGTCCCCGAGGGCTCGGGCCGCCTCGGGCGGGCAATTCGAAGCGAGGACGACGATCTTGGCGCTCTTCGCCTTCGCCGCGCGGCGGACCTCCCGGAGCCCGAACCGCACCTCGCCGGTGTCGGTCGCCACGCGCAGGGCGCGGGAGACATCGATCACGGGGCGACCTCTTCGATCCGTTCCTCGGGCTCCGCCGCTTCCGCTGGCGCGGCGGCCGGCAATGGCGGAACCGGCGCCGGCACCGGCGCGGGCTTCGGCTTCGCGACCGCGGCTGGCTTCGGCAGCCCGGCGGGCGGCTGGTAGATGAGGTTCACCGCGCCCGTTCCAAGGGTGACCGGCTGGCCTACGATGACGTTCTCGGCGACGCCATCCAGGTAGTCGACTTCGCCGGTAATTGCCGCTCGGAGCAGGTGGTGCGCGGTGATCTCGAACGCGGCGCGGGCCAAGACGGAGGACTTGCGGCCCGAGATGCCGTGTCGGCCGATCGCCTTCACGTCGCCGTCGTTCGTCATCATGTCCGACACGAGCATGATGTGCCGGATGTCGACCGTGAGCCCTTGTTCCTGGAGCGTGTTGTAGGCCTCGTTCACGATCGCGTTTCGCGCCGCCTCGATCCCGAGGACCTCGTAGATTTCCTGGATCGAGTTCGTCGACGTCCGGGAGGCGTCCACGTACGGCAGTTCGAGGATCTTGGAGAGATTCGATCCCTCCGTGTAGATGACATATCCCTCACCGCGCTTCTTGATGATGGCTCGAGAGATCCCATCGATCCCTTTGATCTTCATCGTGCGGACCTGTTCGACGAGGCGCTGGAGCTTCTTGAACGACGGTTCGCCGGCCTCGACGACGAGGGCGCGGGCGCGCTTCTCCACGTTCCCGACCTGGCGCTTCACCTCTTGGACCTCGCCGTACTTCTTCATCTTCTCCTCGAGCTCCGGCCAGGTGACCCCTCGGGATCGCATCCGGTGGTCGTCCGGGTACGCGAGGACGCGCATGTTCACGAGGTCCGTCTCGATCGAGGCGATGTCCTCCAGGGAGGTCATCTCGATCTCGGTCGCGATCTTTCGCATCTTCTCGAGGTCCGTGTGCCCGGACTTGACGTACAGCTCCATGATCGGCGTCGAGGGGACGCGGCGCGCGTCGACGATCTCGATGAGCCGCGGGAGGCCCAGCGTGACGTTCATCTCGGCCACCCCCGCGTAGTGGAACGTCCGCATCGTCATTTGGGTCCCGGGTTCGCCGATCGACTGCGCGGATACGATTCCCGCGGACTCATTCGCGTCGATCGCATGGAGATCGAACTTCTCGCTGATCTTCGTGAGGACCTCGTGGAGGCGCTTCTTGCTGAGCTTCAGGCCATGGATTTTCTTCGCGAGCTCGCCGACGACGTACCGCGGGAGCCATCGGCCAATCTCCTTCAGGCCGTCCATGATCTCTTGTTCGCCGCCGGTGAGCGGCGGCGCCTTGGTCGGGATCGTCAGGGGCGCCTCCGGTTCGGCTTCGGCGGCCTTCGAGGCCGGCCTGCGCCCTTTCGCGGCCGGCTTCGCCTTCTCCTTCTTCGGGGCGGGCTTTGCCTCGACCGGCGCGGCCCCCAACTTCTTGAGGACCTTCTCGGCCTCTTTCTTCGGGATGAACTTCGCGAGTCGATCGACCTTCGAAGACGCGAGCTTCTCGAGGGTGAAGCCGGCGTCGGCCAGGATCGTCGCGGTCTTTTTCGAAAGCCCGCGGTTGCGGAGCGCTTGGATCGTGGTGGTGCGGGCCATGCTCACTCCTCCGACGGAGGCTCTTCCTCTTCGACCTCGACCTCTTCCTCGGAGATCTCGACGTACATGTCCTTCTCCGTGAGCCCGTACGAGGCCATCTCTTGCTCCCGCAGGCGCTCCTTCCACGACGGCTCTTCGCCGAGGACCTCCTGCAGGATGTCGTCGATGTCGACCGCGCGGCCTTGCACGCTCCGAGACGGATCGACTCCGTCCTCACCGAACTTGAACTGGATGATCGTATCCGCGGTGTTCCGGACGGTCCCGTCCTCCTTGACCTTCAGGTCTTCGAGGGCGTTGATCAACCGTCGCTGCATGTAGCCCGAGCGGGACGTCCGCACAGCGGTATCGACCAGGCCTTCCCGGCCGCCCATCGCATGGAAAAAGTATTCCGTCGGATGGAGGCCGCTCTTGTACGACGATTTGACGAAGCCCTTCGCCTCCGCTCCGAGGTCTCCTTTCTTGAAGTGCGGGAGGGTGCGGTTCCAATAGCCGCGGCTGAGCCGCTCCCCGCGGACCGCCTGCTGGCCGATCGATCCCGCCATCTGGGAGAGGTTCAGCATCGAGCCGCGCGCCCCGGAGCGCGCCATGATCACCGCGCTGTTCTCGATCCCGAGGTGTTTGCCCGCGACCTGTCCCGCGAGGTCTCGCGCCCGGCCGAGGATCTTCATCGCCTCGACCTCGAGCGTCTCCTCGAGGGACCGACCCGGCATCTGCTCGAGCTCGCCTCGCTTGTACGATTCGACGAGGCCCTCGACCTTCTCGATGGCGGTCTTCAGGGAATCCGCGATCTGCTTCTTCGCCTCCTCCGGGATGTCCTCGTCGTCAATCCCCGTCGTGAAGCCACGGATCATGATCGCGCCGATCGCCATCTTCGTGGCCTTGTCGATGAAGACCCGCGCCGCGTCCGGGCCGTAGTCCCGGGCGAGCTTGTCGAGGATCTTCCCCTTGAACGCCCCGACCGCGTTCTCATCGATCGTGCCCGACTCAATCACACCGTCCTTGATCACGACGAGGGAATCCTCCTCCTTGAGCTCCTTGAGGCCGATGTCGCCCTTCGGAGCGATCGACGACTTGAACGTCATGCTCAAGTTCTTCGGCAGGATCGCGGAGAACAAGGCCTTCCCAGACCAGAACTCCTTGCCGCCCTTCTTGACGTCCGGCGGGGGAAGGTCCCGGATGTCGATCTTGCTGAGGATGAAGGTGACCTCCTCGCGGGTGAACTTGCTCTCCTTGTGCGTGAGGAGGAACGACCCCGTGATGTGGTCGTGGATCCCCCCGATCACGGGCCCGCCGAACCGCGGGGACAGGATGTGCTCCTGGACCCGCATGAGGACCCGGGCCTCCGCGCGCGCCTCCTCGCTCTGGAGGACGTGGAGATTCATCTCATCGCCGTCGAAGTCCGCGTTGTACGGCGGACACACCGCGAGGTTGAAGCGGAAGGTCTTGTGGGGCATCACGCGGACCTCGTGGCCCATCATCGACATCCGATGGAGCGACGGTTGCCGATTGAAGAGGACGATGTCCCCGTCGACGAGCTGCCGCTCGACCGTGTAGCCGACCTCGACGGCTTCCGAGACGACCTCCGCGTTCTTCTCCGTCACCCGGATCCGTCGTCCATCGGGCCGGATGACATAGTTCACGCCGGGCGCGTACTCTCCGAGCAAGCCCAGCGGCGTCGGACCCCGCTTGACCCACTGCTTCACGATCTCTTGATTGTACGATTGGACGTGCACCGGGACCGTCAGCTCGCGGGCGGCCTCGACCGGCACCCCAACTTCGTTGATCGAAAGGATCGGATCCGGTGAAATCACGGTCCGGGCGCTGAAATTCACCCGTTTCCCGGAGAGGTTCGAGCGGAAGCGGCCCTCCTTGCCCTTCAGCCGCTGGACGAGGGTCTTCAGGGGTCGACCCGAGCGATGCCGCGCCGGCGGGATCCCCGAGGTCTGGTTGTCGAAGTACGTCGTCACGTGGTATTGGAGGAGCTCCCACAGGTCTTCGACGATGAGCTGAGGGGCGCCGGCATCCCGGTTTTCCCGCAATCGCTGGTTGATCCGCAGGACATCGACGAGTTTGTGGGTCAGGTCATCCTCCGATCGGTCCCCGCTCTCCAAGGTGATGGACGGACGCACCGTCACGGGCGGAACGAGGAGGGCGGTCAGGACCATCCACTCGGGCCGCGCGACCTCCGGGTTCATGCCGAGGACGCGGAGGTCCTCGTTCGGGATCCGCTCGAGTCGCTCGCGGACTTCCTTCGGCGTCAGCTTGTGCCCGTCCTCTCGGAAGGTCGTCGGCTTGTCGAGCGTGATCTTGCCTTGCTCTTCGCCGCAGTGAGGGCATCGCTGCCGCTTCTGCGCCTCCCGCGCGGTCTCCTTCGTGACGAAGCCGACCTCGGTCACATCGCCGCCGAGTTCCTCGACCTGCTCCATCTCGGCCATGTACTCCTGGGCCTGTTGGCGCGTGAGGAGCAGACGCCCGCACTTGCGGCACGTCGCTTGGAGGAGCTTCTTGATGTCCTTCACATATCCGACATGGATCACCGGCATCGCGAGGTCGATGTGGCCGAAGTGGCCGGGGCAGTCGTCGACCTTGCCACCGCACGTCTTGCACCGCAACCCCGGCTCGATGACCCCCAGGTGGGAGTCCATGAGGCCCATGTCGATCGGGAAGCCGTCGTCGTCGTATGTGTCCGCCGTGATGATCTTCGTCGCGGACATCCGCCGGATCTCATCCGGGCTGAGGAGGGCGAACTTGATCGACTGAATCCGCTTCGTGACCCCACGCATCGAG
>VBLS01000116.1:0-437 GCA_005878635.1 Methanobacteriota archaeon
TGGATCTACGGTCTCGAAGACTCGATCAATCGAGATGGGAACCTCATCTTCCTCGAGAAGGCGATCCGAACGGTCCACTACGGTTTCCTCGGAGTGATCTTTGGCTTCTCTCTAGCCCAACTGGCATTCTCGGCGTCGCGAATCGACGGGTTCATCGGACAGAACATCCTCCCCACCTGCAGTCTGATGAAATGAAGTCACGAGACGATCTGCTGGAGGGGCCGGATCCCCCGCACCATGAGCTTCGCCTTCGCCCGGCGGCGCCCGCAGCTCCCACGACGATTCCAACGATGAAGCCTGACGCAAACCCCCCGATGATGGCGAATAGCACGGCACCACCCCACCCCAACAAGCCGAGGTCCGGGGTCGTGGCGGCCTTCACCAGCGCGCTAACGAAGTACCCGAGCCACCAGCCGCCCATGCCTCTATGAGGGCCG
>VBLS01000116.1:522-5911 GCA_005878635.1 Methanobacteriota archaeon
AGCAGATGGACGAGGTCCTCGTTGACGAGTGTACCGACCGCAACGAAGACGGCCGTCCCCGCCACGGAGCCGAAGAACAAAGAGACGTTGCGACGGGCTGTGCCTGGGAGCCGAGCGCGCGTGAACCGGGCCAAGTCTCGCGGACCAAACCGTCTCGGAGGCGTTGCCCGTGACGGCGCCGGACCGCTTTCCATGGATGATTCGCTCAGGTGCAGTACAGAAGACCTTTTCCAGGGATGAACGTTGCTCTAGACAAAGACTGCCATTCCCGAGAGGTTTCGGCATGAATTGGTTCGACCGATTTGGGACGAGACACCCGGTTCTCTTCCACATTTTGATTTTCCTGGTCGGGCTTTTTCTTACGGGGCTGGTAATCGATTTCGCGGTCAGTCTTTCCGCACGCGATTACGGGATTCTTGGAGCGGTTGTCTTCGCCGTACTCATTCTGGGGCTCGCCGAGGTTTACTGGCACAATCGCAGCACGGGAAAGATTCCGTACTCCCGTGCCGGCACGATGGTGCTCCTTTTCGCGCCTCTCGTTTACATGGCGGCGCTCTTACTGTTGTTCCCGCTCATCATGGCGCCAAACGTCACCCAGGGCGAGCGAGACATCATCATCGCCGGCTTCTTCGGCCTGTGCGTCGCCGCCGTGCCGCTGGCCGTCATCCGCCAGCGCGAGCGGTTGTGACGATTCCGAGGAACTGTCCTCTCGTGCCAAAATCAGGTGATTGCGGCACGATTGACTGCGCGTCACCTCCCCGATGCTGTGATCGTCGACAAGAACGATGCCGCGCGAGCGATTGAGCGATCTCTAAGGGAAGAGGTGTCCACAATACGGACACTTCTTGATCTGAATCCTACCCGGCAAGCGTCCGCCGCAGGCTGGGCAGGCTTGCCATGGCCGAGACGCGCTCCAGGAGGCGACGACAATGATGAACCCCACCGCAAATCCTGAGAGGATAACGGGGACCGCGTCCTCGCGAAATCCTGGAGGGGTTCCTCGCCAGTCGTACGACAAAAGGGTCGAAAGCGCGACGATTCCCAAAAGGACAAGGACGACCGCCCGGCGCGTTCCCTTTTCGCTCACCCGCGGATGTGGAGGACGTGGGGGCCAGCGTCGAAGGACCGCGAAAGCGGTCGAGGCCATGCCTATGCCGACGATGACGACGAGATCGAGTGGAGCTCGGAGGAAGAGCAAGAAGCCGAGAATGGTCGAGCAGCCGACTAAGAAGGACGCGCCGAACACCCGCTTCGATCGGCGTAGCGTCGATTGCTGCAGTCTCGCCCCCTCTAGATCTGCTTGCACCATTGATGAGAGATATCTATGAGCATATCCTTCAGTTTAGCTTTAAGAATCCATCCTCCTCGGTTCCAAGCAGATGCAGGCCGAAACCGGGGTTTCACAGGTATAGAGCGAATCTGGCTCTCACCCAAACGTGCAATCGACGGTGACCTTGTCCATGACGCTCTTGAGAGCAGCCAGCTCTCTTTGACTGAGCCGCGCGACAAAGAGATCGGAGACCGCGCGCAGGTGGACCGGCGTCGCATCGGTAAAGCGGGCCACGCCCGCATTGGTCAACATGACCACGACACCCCGTCCGTCTGCATCGGTATCGGCTCGACGAACCAGGCCTTCGTCAACCAGCCGCGCGACGCGGCGAGTCATGCCCGACCGCGAGATGAGCGCCCGGGCCGCGAGGTCGGTCATGCGCAGCTCGCCGCCCGCGAGGGCCAGCTGTGCGAGCACATCGAAATCGGCCAAGGCCAATCCGGTCTTCTTTTCGAGATCCGTATCGAGTTGGCGCATGAGCGTGGCGTGCGCCCGCAGGAGTGAGCGCCACGCTTCCAATCCGCGACGGCCCGGCAGCTCCTTCGCCGTGAGCCGATCGAAGACGGCCTTGACGTCCGGCTTGGATCTTACTTGCATCCGCAACCTTATACACCACTCAAGGATATAAGGTACTTGCACTTGCAAGTTATTCCATCAGAACAACGGGGAAGGGAGCGAATGACCACCGAACTGTACACGGGCCTGGATCGGTCGATCAGACGTCGGTTCGGGACTCTGGCGGACGACGCCCGCGTGAGGCGCACCTTGGCCGCCCTCGAAGCAAACGGAATTAGCGTCCTCCGGGCGGCGGACGTCGCAGAAGCCAAACGGATCGTGCTGGGTCTCATCCCCGATGGATCCCAGGTGCATCACGGCGGCTCGCAGTCGCTCGAGAAGTCGGGCCTCGCCGAGGAGATCGAGAAATCCGGCCGCTACGAGCCGCTCCGGCCGCGAATCCGGAACATGGATCGCGAGACGCAGGCCGACGAGATCCGCCGCCTCACCTCCGCGCCCGATGTCATGCTCGGCAGCGTGCATGCGGTTACTGAGGGTGGATCGCTGCTCACGGCCTCGTTCAGTGGCAGCCAGCTCGGCCCCTACGTGTCCGGTGCGGGGCGGCTGATCCTCGTCGTGGGGACGCAGAAGATCGTGTCCGACCTCGAGGAGGGTCTCCGCCGCATCAACGAGTACGTGTTCCCGCTCGAGGATGCCCGCGCCCAGGCGGCGTACGGCGTGCACAGCGGCGTGAACAAGGTCCTCATCATCAACCGCGAGCTCGTGTCCGGCCGCATCACCGTCGTCTTCGTTGACGAAGTCCTAGGCTTCTAGCGCAAGCAGATGGAGGAATGCACCTTGGCCACGCAAATCGGATCGAGGCTCGGTGTCGGCATCATCGGGGTCAGCCCCGTCCGAGGCTGGGCCGCCACCGCCCACATCCCCGCGCTGCGCGCGCTGCCAAACTACGAGATCCGAGCACTCAGCGGGCACAGCGCGGAATCCACGCGCGCGGCAGGCGAACTTTTCGGGGTCCGGGCGGCGTTCTCGGACCCTGAGCAGCTGGTGAGCCAACCCGAGATCGATGTGGTCGCGGTTACCGTCAAGGTCCCGCACCATCGAGAGCTCGTCTCTGCCGCGCTGGCCGCCGGCAAGGCCGTCTACTGCGAGTGGCCTCTCGGCCGCAACGTCGACGAGGCGCGAGGGATGGCCGCCCTCGCCGCCAAGCGGGGGGTGCGCACGGTCGTCGGGTTGCAGGCCCGCCAGGCGCCGGCGATCGAGTTCGTTCAAGAGTTGCTCCGCGACGGTTACGTCGGCGAGGTGTTGTCAACGACCATGGTCGGGCTGTCGATTCCGGGCGACGTCGTCGGCCAGCCCAACGCGTACATGCTCGACAAGACAAACGGGGCCAACCTGCTCACGATCGCCGTCGGCCACAGCTTGGACCTCCTCACCTACGTACTCGGCGAGTTCACCGACCTGTCGGCCGTCTCGAATCTCCGCAGGCCGCTCATCACCATCGGAGAGACCGGGGAGCGGATCGTGAAAACGGCGGCCGACCAGATTGCGGTGATCGGCACCCTGACGTCCGGGGCGACCGCCAGCGTCCATGTCCGGGAGGCCGTCGCCGGCGGAACCGGGTTCCTGTGGGAAATCAACGGAACCGACGGAACACTCCGGATTACCGCGGACGCCGCATACCCCGAAATCGTTCCCTTGACCGTCGCGGGAGCGCATGGGCGAAGCGAGCTCTCCGAGCTTGCGGTCCCGGCGGCGCTGACGCAGAAATGGCCCGCGCTCGCCGGCCTGGAAGGAGCGCCCGCCTACAACGTCGGACGTGCCTACGCCGCGTTCGCGGCAGACATCGAGAACGGGACGCACACCGTTCCGGACTTCGCTGACGCCGCCCGGCGCCACGAGGTTCTCGCGGCGATCGAGAGGTCCGCGGCATCGGGGGAACGCGTGAAGGTGTAGCGAGTGCGCGGAGCCAGGTAGCAGGGCCCGTCGTCACAAGGTGCCGCCGTTCCACACCGGCGCCAATTCCACGGTCGGGAGACGGGTGACCTCATGGTCCCGGAAACCCTAGGGGGAAGCGCCACGGACCGACAACGGTCCTCCGTCCGTCTCAGATCTCAGTCCTCACTCACCGCTTTCTTGACGAGCATGCTGATTCTTGCCTCTTCGGCGGCAGTCAACGCCTTCAGCGCGAAGGCGACCGGCCACATGGCGCCTTCGTCGAGGTTCGCCGCGTCGCTGAAGCCGAGCGTCGCGTACCTCGTCTTGAACTTCTGCGCGGGTTGGAAGAAGCAGACGACCTCGCCGTCCTTGGCATACGCGGGCATCCCGTACCAGGTTCTCGGCGAGAGGGCTGGTGCGCTGGTTTTGATGATTGCATGGAGCCGTTTGGCCATCGCGCGATCCGGTTCCTGCATCTCCGCGATCTTCGCGAGCAGAGCGCTTTCCCCATCCGCCTTCTCCGCGCGCGGGCCGCGCTGTGCGGACGCCTTCATCTCTTGGACGTACTCTTTCATCGCGGCTCGTTCCTCGTCCGTGAATCCCTTGAACTTCTTGCTCGTCGCGGTGGTGCTCTTGGCGGACTTTTGCGTGTCCTTCTTTGGGCTCATGGAAACCTCCTCCCATGGTGACTGATTGGTGTTGACGGAGAGTTTTTCCTCCCCAAGATCGTGGTTGCCATATTTTAGAACACCTACCCCGACTTCGACAGTTTGTAGACGTTCCATCCCAGGAGGATGGGGAGGACGACGAAGACGGGGATCACGAAAAGGGCGGCGAACAGGGAGGTGATGCCGAAGATGAATCCCCCCACAAACGCGACCGCCCCGAGTGCCAGGGTCAACCCACCAAGGCCCCGGCCAAAGGCGGGGGCCCGGAGCATCGCAACTCCGAGGACGACCACGCTCGTCGACAGGAGGAGGATCGCAGCGGTGTCGAATTCATAGAAGATGCCCTGGGTCGCTTGCCAGAGGAGGGCGAGGGTGGCCTGCTCCGCCGGGGTGGCCCCGGGAGCGTGGTACAGGTCGGAGATCGGGTCGAACGCGATCTGAGTGGCCGTCTCGATGAAAAGGACTCCAAGACCCAGGACGCCCAGGACGGTCCCGAAGAACGCGGGTGCAGGACTCGTGGCGCGCAGGGCCCGATACAACCCAAGGAGGAGCGCGACGAGGAAGGCGTCGGACACAAAGTTGAGGAAATTGCCCACCGCGATAGCCGTTCGGACCTGGGGGAACCTTGCGACCAGTCCCGCAGGGTCCGCGGGTGCGGCGGGCACGAAGCCAAATAATACGACGGGGACGAGGAGGAAGACAATCCCACTCAGGATTCCGGCGATCCCACCCCACCGCAGGACGCTCCGTTCGTCGCTCGATTGCGGCTTGCCCTCCCCTGCCATCGCCCGGACGCAATGGGACGAGCGCTAAAAGGGTGACGCTCATCCATCCTTTTCCCCCCGAGTCCTCGCGCGCGGGAGTCCGGAGGAACCTCAGAGTGCAGCCGTCCGAAGGGCCTGCGGAGCTCCCGAACCGCGGGCCAATGACGTAGATCGAC
>VBLS01000117.1 GCA_005878635.1 Methanobacteriota archaeon
CGCATGACGACGCCCAAGGACAGGAGTTCGTCGAGCAGCAACTTGAACGCGTACGAGGTCTGGACCGGGTAGATCTTCGACGTGTTCTCGCAGACGGGACAGCGCAGGTTCCCTTTGCGGTCCTTGATCGCGAAGTGGCCGCAGTCCTGGTTGCCGCACACGTACTGGATCGTGCCGTCGGACTCGTCGAGCAGGCGGTCCTTGATCACCATCGAGGCCCCGTGGCCGATCAGGCAGTCCCGTTCCATCTCGCCGAACCGCAGGCCGCCCTGTCGGGACCGACCTTCCGTCGGTTGGCGCGTGAGGATCTGCACGGGCCCGCGGGACCGCACGTGCAACTTGCCGGAGACCATGTGGTGGAGTTTCTGGTAGTAGATGACGCCGACGAAGATCTCCGCGGGGATCATCCGGCCGGTGCGGCCGTCGTATAGGATCTCCTTCCCGTTCGATCGGAACCCGTTGTCCTCGAGGGCCTTCCGCATGGCGTCCTCGCGTTCGCCGCTGAACGGCGTGCCGTCGATGAACCGCCCTTCGAGGGAGCCGACCTTGCCACCGATCTGCTCGAGGACGTGGGCGACCGTCATCCGAGACGGGATCGCGTGCGGGTTGATGATCAGGTCCGGGATGATCCCCTGGGCCGTGAATGGCATGTCTTCCTGCGGGGCGATGAGCCCGATGACGCCCTTCTGCCCGTGCCTCGAGGCGAACTTGTCACCCAGCTCGGGCACCCGCAGGTCGCGCACCTTGACCTTCGCGAGCTTCGAACCGTTCTCGCTTTCCGTGAGCATGACGGAGTCGACCCAGCCGTACTCGCCGTGGCGCACCGTGACGGAGGTCTCGCGTCGCTTCTGCGGCGTCAGGAAGTCCGTCTCCTCCTCGAGGAATCGGGGCGGGCTCGTCTTCCCGATCAGGACGTCGCCGCCGTTCACCAACACCTCCGGCGAGATGAGCCCGTCGTCCGGGGTGAGGTTCGCATAGGAGAGGTCGGCCCGGGCCCCGCGGACATCCGGCGAGGGGATCTCGAAATGGTCCTCCTGGCCGCCCGGATACCGACGTTCCTCGGCCCGATACGTCCGCATGAAGGACGATCGTCCCAGGCCGCGGTCGATGGAGGCCCGGTTCATCACGATCGCGTCTTCCATGTTGTACCCGTGATACGACATCACCGCGACCACGAAGTTCTGGCCCGCGGGTCGCTCGTTGAAGGACACGTGCTTCATCGAGTCGGTCTGCACGAGCGGCTGCTCCGGATAGTGGAGCAGATGGCTGCGGGTGTCCGGCCGGAGCCGGTAGTTGCTCGAGCCCAGGCCCAGGGACTGCTTCGCCATGCCCGCGCCCATCGTGACCCGCGGGGACGAGTTGTGCTCCGGATACGGCACGACGCCGGAGGCGACGCCCAGGATCACCATCGGGTCGACCTCGATATGCGTGTGGTCTTTCGTGATCATTGATTTCACGCGGAACGTTTTGTGGCAATGGGCGCACTCGAGTTCCGCTTCCTCGTCCCGGCTGCCCATGTTCACCCAGGTGACGTCGTTCCGGCTGAGGGGATGCTTGCACTCCTTGCAGCGGCTGGGGACGTCGTACGGATACAGGGCGATGAAGGTGTCCTCTTCCTCCTCCGCGTCGATCCACTCCACGACCCCGTTCCGGACGAGGTCGGAGAACCGGAGGCGGCCCATCTTGAGCTCGTCGACGTGTTTCCGGGAGAAGACGAGGTGGCCTTCCTTGACGACCAGCAGGGGCCTCCGGATGCGGCCCTCGTCGCAGTTGATGATGATCTCGCCCATGTTCTCGTCGAGGCGGACGTTGACTTCGTGGCTGAGGAGCCCCGACCGCCGCCGCTCGCGGATCTCGCTGACGAGGAGCTTCGGGTCTTCATGGAGGCCGACGAGGTCTCCGTTGACGTAGACCCGCGTGAGCTGAGTCTGCTGCCCCTTCACCTGTTTCGTCCCGAGGTCCGCGAGGAGGAGTTTGACTTCCTCCTCCGGGAAACCTTCGGAAACGTCGATCACGAGGGCGCAATTCTTGACCAGGCCGCAATTCTGCCCTTCCGGCGTCTCGTTGGGGCAGAGCCGGCCCCACTGGGTCGGATGGAGGTCTCGGGCCTCGAAGTGAGGCTGGGACCGCGTGAGCGGCGAGGTGACCCGGCGAAGGTGGCTCAGGGCGCTCATGTTCGATGTGCGGTCGAGGAGCTGGGAGACCCCGGCGCGACCGCCGACCCAGTTGCCGGTCGCGAGGGCATGGAGCAACCGCTGCGTGAGCAGGTCCGGACGAATCGCCGAGGAAATCTTCAGCTCCCGGCGTCGGGCGTAGGACCGCTCGAGTTGATACTTGAGGTCCTTCACGAGGTTCGCGAACGCGACCCGGAACAGGTCCTCCATGAGGTCGCCGGCGAGTTTGAGCCGCTTGTTCGCGTAGTGGTCTTTGTCGTCCTCGCGGCGCATGCCCAAGGACAACTCGAGGACCGTCCGAGCGACGCGGCCGAGGAAGATCGCCTTCTTGATCCGGTCCTCCCGCGTGTCGCCGAGGTGCGGCAGCAGGGACCGGTCCAGGATCGATTCGACCTTCTTGATCCGGTACTCCTTCGCCTGCCCCGTCGCGAACTTCTTCTCCAGGTAGCTAATCGCATCGTCCCGCGTGAAGATCCCGTTCGGCGGGTAGACCTTCTTGTTCTGGCACTCCTCGATGTTCGCGTAGATGATGTTCGCCATCTCCGGCGTGGAGACGACCGCGTTGTAAATGTCCTCGTCCTTCTCCATGCCGAGGGACTTCATCAGGATGATCAGCGGGATCTGGCCCGACGCGGTCGGGACGCTCACGATGAGCTGGCCGTCCTTCTTCTTCTCCATGAGGGTGAGGGCCCGGTACCCTTCCTTCTGCGAGAATACCTTGGCGACCTCGACCTTGCGGCCGTACCGCTCGTTGAACTCGACCAGCACGCGGTTCGGCGCGAGGTCCTCGAGGGAAATCAGGGCCCGCTCCGTCCCTCCGTTGATGAAATAGCCGCCCGGATCGAACGGATCCTCCTGGGTGTCCTCGATCAGCTTGCGGCGGTACTCGTCGATCGTCAGCTCCCCCTCGGTCTCCATGTTCTCCTTGTAGAGGAGGCACCGCTTCGACTTCACCATGATCGGGAAGTTCCCGATGTGAACCCGTTCCGGCTCCCGCTCGATGCCGTTCTCGATGACGGTGAAGTCCAGGTAGATCGGCGCGGTGTAGTTCAGATTCCGGAGCCGCGACTCCATCGGGTTCAGGGGATGCGTGGCCCCGTTCGCTTCTTTGACGACCGGCAGGCCCAGGGTGATCGTCGGCTTGGCCTCCAGATCGATCCGGCCCCGATCGTCCCGCTTCCGACCGATGCGGATCTCGATCACATCGCCTTCCGTCCGATCTTCGTCGAGTTTGATAATCCCGCGGCGCTCGTCCTCCGGTGAGGACCTCAGATTGTCGACGATCCTCTGCATCCGCGAGTTCGGATTGTCGATCGTCGGGAGAAAGTCGTTGAAGGACGCGATGTGATGGTTGACGATCGAACGCTCTCGGAAAAACGCGTCAATGAGTTCCCGCATGTTCTTACCTCCCAATTACGAGCCGATATGCCTCGGACACCCCGGCCGTCCCGCTCACCCGCGTCACGCGGATGATCCGTCCCTCCTCGATCGGACCCTCGATCTTCTCGAGCACCTGAATGACGGGATCGCTCTTCCGGATCTTCGGCAACTGATCCCGCGTGATCTTGAGGGCCTTCAGGACCCGATCCGCGTCTTCCTCCGAGACGAGCCGATGCTCTGGGACCAACTGGTGCTCCAATACGTTAAACCTCAAGGGGGGGCCTCCCTGGGCGTCCGACCGTGTTCCACCTGGCATGTCACAGCGCGCAAGCCGTACGGGCCCGCGGGGACTTTCGGGGCCTCCGCGCGGTCCGCAGGGCCCGTTCGAACCCCGGACCACCCGGTTTCTTTCCGCTCTTCGGTGACGACGAGCGGCTAAAAGCCGGATGCTCTTTCTAGGGACGGTTTGTTCGCCATCCTACCTAGCTGAGCTACGGGCCCTCCGGCTAGCGGCGGCGACATGCGACCCCTCTGCGAATCGGGGGCTCGTAATAAAGTTTCCGGTAGAAGGAGGCCCTGGCCCCATCCCGCCCCTCCGGGGCCGTATAATTATTCCATCCGAATTATGGAAATCGGGAACGGGCGCAATGTTTTATAGAGCGTCTTCCTCCCTGCGTCCGTGATCCGGTCGGAGGCGCGCTGCACCTCCTGTGGGGCGGTCCTGTCGGGCAAGGGGACGACTCTCTTCCTGTGTCCGAGCTGCGGAAAGGCGCGCATCGGCCGGTGCGCTCGATGCCGCGACCAATCGGTTGCCTACCGCTGCCCGACGTGCTCGTTCACCGGTCCCTGAGGTGCGGCGATTGGGCTCCGTGGCCGTGACCTTCCGGATTCTTCCCGATGACGCGGAGGCGGACGTCGAAGCCCTCCAGACGAAAGTCCGCAAGGCCCTCGGTCCAGCTCTCCGGGATCTTCAGGTCCAACCGGTCGCTTTTGGGCTGAAGGCGATCGTTGCGATGACCATCATCAGCGACTCGGAAGGCGGCTCCGATCGGCTGGAGCAGGCCCTGGCGGCCCTGCCCGGAGTCGGAAGCGTCGAAACGGTCGATGTGACCTTGGTCTGAGTGTCAGCAGGGACTCGGTCGCGGGCCGCGGGTCAGGCCTCCGACTTCGAGGCCGTCTTGGCGATCCTCTCGCCGAGCGTGCGGAAGAGGAGTTCGACGCTGTCCCCCGTCTTCGCGGAACTATAGAAGTACGGCGCCTCGAAGGCCTCGGTGGCCTGCTTCACCTGCTCCTCGCCGAACGCCGCCTGGTCCTTCAGGTCCGCCTTGTTCACCGCGAACGTCACGGGAATCTCGCCAACCGTCCGGAAGACGGACTCGACCCAGGAATCCAGATCCTCGAGGGTGTCGTATCGGGTGATGTCGGCGACCGCCAAGATGCCCTGGGCCCCGTGGAAGTACGCCTCTCGCAGGAGTTCTCTGAACCCCTTGGAACCCATGATGTCCCAGATCGTCATGTCCATCTGGACGGGGTCGCCGCCCTTCGGGTTCAAGGTGAGTTCCTTCTTGGACACTTTCGCGCCGAGGGTCACGATGTACCGGTCATCGTATTCGTTCAAGACGTACCGCTTGATCAGCGAAGTCTTCCCGACGGCATGCTCGCCGACTAAGCACACCTTGACCTTCATTCGACGAGGTTCCAGCATGGGACCGCCGGGGGGA
>VBLS01000118.1 GCA_005878635.1 Methanobacteriota archaeon
CTCTGGGGACGCTCGGGGCCTTCATCAGCATGCGGGACCCGATCCCGAATCGACGGGCCCTCCTCGATATCGGGGTGGCGGGCCCTCTCGTGGGCTTCGTAATCGCCATTCCCGTGACCCTCGCGGGACTCGCCCTAACCGCCGCGACCCCAGGAAACGCGCTCGCTGAGTCCCCACAACCTTCCATTCTTTTCCTGGTCCTCTCCCAATTCTTCCCGGTCTCGGGAGCCGTCGCCCAACATCCCCTCGCCTTCGCAGGTTGGGTCGGCCTCTTCGTCACCGCGATCAACCTACTCCCCGCGGGACAGCTGGACGGCGGGCACGTTGCCCGGGCCCTCCTCGGCCGCCGACAGTTCTACATCAGCTGGGCGGCGGTCCTCATCCTGTTCGGCCTGAGCGCCTTCTATCCGGGCTGGTTCATCTTCGGCTTCTTGATCCTCATGCTCGGCGTCCGGCATCCTCCGCCGCTGAACGACATCAGCCGGCTCGACCCGAGGAGGATAATCGTCGGCATTATCGCCGTCGTCATCTTGCTCGTCACCTTTGTCCCGCAGCCGTTCGTGATGGTCGGAAATGAACGGGCACTTCGGTTCGAGGACTTGAGCGGGTCCGTCCTCTACGAGTATGCCAACGGGACGATTGCCCTCAACAGCTCGAGGCTCCTCATCTTTGCCGTCAACAACACAGGTCCCGCCAAGGAGAACGTCGTCGTGAGCGTGAGGCCTAACAACCTGGATCGCGTGGGCTTCGTGATCCGGTTCGCGGCCTATCAGATCGGCTCGTCGAATGTCTCCGCGAACAGGGACACGGTCGAATTCCGGTTGAACGCCTCGCAACGTGCGGTCCTCGACTTGATGGTCACGGCACCGGCGAGCTGGCCGAGCGCGTTGCCTGCGATGGTGACCTTCCAGGTCCACGCCGCGACGCCCGACGGGATCGCGAGCCCGGCCGACCTCGAGGTCCCGGTCCAGGTCACGAGTTGACGAAGACGCAGAAGTGCCGCACCAGGGAACGGTGGACTCGGAGCGCATGCGCCTCTATCCGTTCGAGGTGTTCCGAGGCCAGATCGATCATCGCCTCGTTCGGGAGGACGACCGCCGCGTGGGCTCCCGGCGGGAGGAGATCGCGAAACGCCCGGAACGCGCGCTCGTAGAGGCTGGCGATCGGTTCTCCTCGCGTCGACGCGGCGCGACCGTACGGAGGATCGGTCGCGATGCCGTGGACGCTCGCACCACGCAACGGCAACCGCCCCGCGTCTGCGACACCGAGCGCTCCGTCTCCGGCCCCACGGAGGGAGGCGCGAAAGCCGAGGACCATCCTTCGGTCCCGGTCGAGGCCGATCGGCCGAAGACCGATGGAAAGGGCTTCGAGCAGGAGCCCACCGGTGCCGCAGAACGGATCCAGGACGAAGCCCGCCATCGGCACCCGCGATAAGTTGAGCAAGGCGCGCGCGAACTTCGGATGCAAGGAGATGGGAAGGGAGAAGGGCCGATGCGCGACCTTCGTGGCTTCGAGGCGGGCGCGGTCGATTCGGTGGACCACCCGGCCCAGGAAAAATTCCTCGCCGACGAGGAGTCGGTAGTCCATGGAGGGTTGCTCCAGGTCGACGACGCCGGTCCGACCGAAGTCCGCTCCGAGCTGTCCCTCGACGGCCGTCGCATCGACGTCGACGCCGACGCCCCTTGCACGGACGCGGAACGTGCGGCCGTGGAAGTCGGAATCCCGCGCAAACGAACGAATCGAATCGAAGTCGCCGGAGGCCACTTCCTCGCAGACGACGTGCGCGAGGCCCAGCCGGTGAACCGCCCGCTCGACCGGTCCGGTCGCATCGAGCCGGAGCACTTGCGAATCGAACACCGCGGCGCGAATCTCCACCCGCTCCGCGGCGAGTGCGGCGAGGGCCTCGGCGCGAGGCAGGGTCGGATGCTCCCCCGACAACTCGATGAAGATCCGCACGCCCGTCGAACGGCGCGGGACGGGATGAGCTTGCCGCCGACCGGCATTTTCAAATCGAACGGACCCCTCGGGCGGCCGCGTGCGAATTCGCCCGTTCGTGCCCAACGACATCCCCGCCATCGCGACGATCGTGCGCGACGCGTTGCGGGAGAACTATCCGACGTCCCTCTACCTCGACATCCACCGCTGGTGGCGGGACGGCTTCCTCATCGCGGAGGTCAACGGCCATCCCATCGGGTTCCTCGCGGCCGTCATCAGTTCGGACGGCCAGGCCCGGATCTTGATGTTCGCGGTCTCCTCGGGTTGGAGGCGCCAGGGCATCGGACGGCAGATGATGGACGCCTTCATCCAGTCCTGCGTGATGCGCGGCATCCGCCGGATCGAGCTTGAGGTCCGGGTCTCGAACGAAGAGGCGATCCGCTTCTACAAGCGGTACGGGTTCGAACTGACGACCGTCCTGCCGAAGTTCTACACGGACGGCGAAGACGGTTACAAGATGCTGAAGCAGTTTTGAAGTCGCGGGCTCACTGATAGCCCTGGACGTCGTCCGCCTTGTGCTCATTCCAATAGTGGTAGGGGGACGCCTCGCGCTGCGCCGGGGACATGTCCGTCCCGACGCCGGCCGAGTAGGATCCGTACCGCTCGCGGATTTGTTCCTCGATCGTCCGGGCGACCTTGACGGCGCGCCGGACATGGTTGGCCTCGATCAATTTCGCCTGCTCGGTCACCGCGATGTCGCCCGCGGAGCGGATCAAGCCGCCGAGCTCCCGCAGGCGTAGGCTCAAGGCTTTTTCCTGGTTGTCGATCCCCTTCGCCCGCCGCCGCGCCTCCTCGACCACGACGCCGACGGCCTCCTGGGACGCGGCCGGGATACGCTTGTCGACCATGATTTCCTGGGCGACGAACTGGGCGAGCTTGGCCCGGTTCACGTCAGTGTCGGGCATCGTGGTCTCGACGAGCACCTCGTATCCGGCGCCCGTGATGCGGGACCGCAAGGGGGAGAGAATGTGCGGCAGGTCCTGGATGTTGCAAGCCCCGACGAAGATGAAATCGCAGGGGACGCTGTCGACCTTCACGCTCGCCCCCGCGCTCTGCGGGTTGCGGCCGGAAATCGGGAAGCGCTTCTCCTGCATCGCGGTCAAGATGAACCGCTGCAGGTGGCCGAGCTGAGGGAGTTCGTCGATGAACAGGACTCCTTGGTGGGCCTCGTGGATCGCGCCGGCGACCACCCGGTCGTACGGTTGGGTGCCGAGCTGCGGGTGTCCGCCATACGGATCGTGCCGGACGTCACCGAGCAGCTCCGTCTCGCTCGCGCCCGTCGCGAGGACGAACGGACGCCGCGTAATCGGGACGAGCACCTTCCGCGGGCTCTCCTTCTCGACCTCGCGGCGCTTCTCGAGCGCCTTCTGGTCGAGGACTCGAATCATGTCGCCCGCTCGCTCGTACACGACGACCTCTTCCTTGCCGAATTGCTGCCGCGTCGTGGTGACGCGGTCGCGCCCGCCGAGTTGCGCGAACGTCACCTCGAAGATGCCCCCCAGGAGGTCTCCGAAAGGATTGCCGACGTTGCCCTGGGCCGCCGCCTTCGGCCGGCCGCACTTCGGGCACATCCGGTCCGTCGGAGAGGAATAGGTCCCGCAGTGGACACACTTGTAGCCGAGTCGTTCCGCGACGTTGATCGGCGCCTCCTTGGGGTCGATCAGGTCGCCTTCCGCGCCCGCGAGGCGGCTCTGGTCCGTCAGGACGTCGTCCCGCTGTTTGACCTCGACGAAGGGGCGCTCCGGATTCTCCGGATTGTGGACGACGCGGATCTCCTCGGTCACCGAAGGGAGATGGAGTGAGAGGGCCTGGGCGATCATCGACTTCCCGGTGCCCGGCGGCCCGACGAGGAGGAAGTGCCGCCGCTGGTTCGCGGCGATCCGCGCCAGGGCGACGGCCTCCTCCTGGCCGACGACCCGCTTCAGCGGATCGTCCGGGATCCCGATCTCGGCGGTGGTCTCGAAGTCGTCGAGGGCGAATCCCTCGTCCGCCGCGAGCAGCTTCGTCCGGGCGATGACGTCCACCCCGCCTATGGGGCCAGATCGCTCCGCGTCCAGACGACGACGCCCGCGGGCTGCTTGGTGATCGTGCCCATCTTCGTGCCGACGACGGCAGACATGTTCATCTCCGCCGCGATGTCGAGGATCCGCTGCGTGATGATCCCGTCGAACACGACGGCCCGGGTCTGCTTCTTGGCCTTCAGGGTGTCCACGAGCTCGCGGACCGGGACCTCGGTCACGACGCCGTCCCCCTCATCGAGGAGGCGCGCGGTCGAGGAGCCGCCGAGCTGCAGGAGCATTTCCCGGTACTTCTCCAACTTCGGGTTCAGGGCCTTGGTCGTCGGCGTGAGAGGAGGGGGAGGGGCCTCGCGGAGGTCGCGTGATTCGGGCCTCGGCTCCGTTCGCGGCTCGCCGCCCCGATCGAACCGGCCCGCGGCCGGGACCGGCCCCGGGGCCTTCGCCTCGGGGAACTCGGGCTCCGGCTTGTAGACCTGGCCGCTCAGACCGTACATCTCCACGTATTGGTCCGCGGGGATCTTGTTCCGGAGGGCCTTCATGATCTGCTTCTGCGTGAGCTCCTCGACCTCCTTCCCGCGCGGGGCCCGCGCGATGAAGTCGACTTCCGCGACCTGTAGGAGTTCCTTCAGGATCAGGTCGCCCCCGCGGTCGCCATCGACGAATGCGGTCAGGGCCCGCTCCTTCGACAGCTCCTGGACCGTCTTCGGGACGTTCGTCCCTTCGACCGCGATCGCGTTCTTGATGCCGGAGCGCAGGAGGTTCAAGACATCCTGGCGGCCCTCGACGATGATGATCGCGTCGCTGTCGGAGACGTTCGGCCCGGACGGGAGGCGCTCCGGACCGAACGACACGATCTCGGACACCTGGACGCTCTGGCGGACTTCGTCAAGCAGGTCTGTACCGGAGGTCTTCGACTCCTCGACCATCGAGGAGAGCAGCGCGCGGGCGCGCTCGATGATCTTGTTGCGCTTCGTCACCCGGACGTCCTCGACTTTCTCCACCTTGATCGTCGCCTTACAGGGGCCGACGCGGTCGATCGTCTCGAGCGCCGCGGCCAGGATCGACGTCTCGACCTGGTCCAGTGAGGACGGGATGTAGATGAGTCCCTCGCTCCGTCCTTTCTTGCTCTGCACGTCCACTTCGATGCGACCGATGCGCCCGCCTTTTTGCAGGTCGCGCAGGTCGAGCTCTTCGCCGAGGAGCCCCTCGGTCTGGCCGAAAACGGCCCCGACCACGTCGGGCTTCTCCACGATCCCTTCGGCCTCCATTCGGGCCTGGATCATGTATTTAGTCGTACTTGGATCGATGTTC
>VBLS01000119.1 GCA_005878635.1 Methanobacteriota archaeon
GATCCCTCGGCCGAGGTCGCCGCCGCCCGCCTTCCGGACCTCTTCGAGGAACTCCTTGTCTTCGTCGGAATGGGCGTTCCGGACGAGCACCTCCGGGTTCCCCTGCGCCATCGTCAGTTTCGTCACCTGGACGAGCAAGGTCTCGTATTTCGGGAGGAATTCATGGAGCGGCGGGTCGATGAGCCGGATGATGACCGGAAGGCCTTGCATCGCACGGAGGATGCCTTCGAAGTCTGTCTTTTGGAGCCGGCCGAGCTTCTCGAGGGACCCGAGGTAGCGGCGCGAGAGGTCTTCCAAGACGGGTTCGAGGGTCGCGAGACGCTTCTCGAGCGTGGACCGACGGTCCTCCTTCGCGGTGTCGATCTCGGCCCTGATGGCCCGAACCTCGGCCGAGACCTTCCGGTAGTCCGGGGCCGCCAAGATCATTTCGTGGACGATGGGGAGCCGATCCATCTCCATGAACATGTGTTCGGTCCGGTCCAGGCCGATCCCTTGGGCGCCGAAAGCCCGGGCGCGCTCCGCGTCGCGCGGATAGTCGGCGTTCGCCCAGACCTGGAGGCGACGCTCTTCGTCCGCCCACCGCAAGAGCGTCTGAAGGTCGGTCTCCTTCTGGAAATCCGGATCGATCGTGGGGATGCGGCCCTCGAAGACCTCCCCGGAGCTGCCGTCAATGGACACGAAATCGCCGCGATGGACGACCTTCCCCCCGACCCGGAAAAGACCCTCGTCGTAGTCGACGACGATCGACTCGCAGCCGGTGACGCAGGGAATCCCGAGGCCCCGGGTCACGACCGCGGCATGGCTCGTCGCGCCCCCTCGAGCCGTCAGGACGCCCTTCGAGTGCAGGATCCCGTGGACGTCGTCGGGAGATGTTTCCACCCGGACGAGCACGACCGGTTTCTTCTCGTCGCGCCCCATCCTCTCCGCTTCGTCCGGGTCGAACGTCGCGAATCCCGCGGCGGCCCCGGGGGAGGCGTTGAGCCCCCGCGCCAAGAACCGGCCTTCCTTTCGCGCCCCACCCTTCGCGCGCTCGTCGAACTGGGGCAGGAGGAGCTGGATCACGTGCATCGGCTCGACGCGGAGGACGGCCTCCTGCTTCGTGATGAGACCCTCCCGCGCCATGTCCACCGCCACCTTCACCGCGGCCCGGGCGGACCGCTTCCCCGTGCGGGTCTGGAGCATCCAAAGCTTCCCGCGCTCCACCGTGAACTCGATGTCTTGGAGGTCTCGGTAGTGCTTCTCCAGATGGTCGGCGGCCTCCGAGAACTGGTCGTACACTGCGGGGAAGGTCTCCCGCAGCTGGCCGATGGTCAGGGGCGTGCGGATCCCCGCGACGACATCCTCGCCCTGGGCGTTCGACAAGAACTCCCCGAATAGTTGCTTCTCTCCGGTCGAAGGGTTTCGGGTGAACGCAACGCCCGTTCCGGAGTCGGGTCCCATGTTCCCGAAGACCATCGTCTGCACGTTCGCGGCGGTCCCGAGGTCGTGGGGGATCTTGTTGAAGTTCCGGTAGTCCACCGCGCGCTTCCCGTTCCAGGAACGGAAGACCGCGGCAATCGCCTGTTGCAGCTGCTCTCGGCCATTTTGCGGAAACGGTTCACCGACCTCGGCTTGGTAGAGCTCCTTGAACCCGGCCACGATGGCCTTCAGATCGTCGGAGGAAAGCTCGGTGTCTTTCACCGCACGGGAGACCTCCTTGCGTCGTTCGAGGATCGCCTCGAACTTGCGGCCGTCGACATCTTTCACGATTCGACCGAACATCGCGATGAGCCGTCGATAAGAGTCCCACGCGAAGCGTTCGTTCGAGATTCGCCCGAGCGTCTCGACCGTCTCGTCGTTCAAGCCGAGATTGAGGACGGTGTCCATCATGCCGGGCATGGAGAACTTCGCGCCCGATCGGACGGAGACGAGGAGGGGATTCGATGGGTCGCCGAACCGTCGGCCGATTTTCATTTCGACCGTCGACAAGGCCGATTCGACTTGTTTCCACAGCCCTGGCGGGAACCGACCCGTGCGAGCGAACGCGTTGCACGCTTTCGTGGTGATCGTGAAGCCGGGCGGGACGGGGAGGCCAAGCCGGGTCATCTCGGCGAGGCCGGCCCCCTTGCCGCCGAGCAGGTCTCGCATCGACGCGTTTCCTTCTTCGAAGACGTAGACGTACTTCGGCAGCCCGTTCCCCTGTTGTAGTAGCTGAGGGCGTTATATAACAATTTTCCGAACGGAATCAGGCGGGCCCCCGCAGGTCCTCGAAGAGCTTGGCGCAGCGGATGACGGCGACGAGCGCGTACAGCTGGTACAGGAGGGCGAGCCGAGTGGCCAACGCGACCCCGGGGTCGTCGAACTTGACGAAGAGATCGTCAATCGCGGCGCGGGCCGCCCGGATCGAGGCGAGACTCTCGAGGTCTCGGAAGTCCGTCGCGAGGGACCAGAGACCATCCCGGACCGCGGTCGAGTGCTTTCGCCACGAAGCGAGCAGGACGGCATCGCTGCCGGACACGTACTGACGACTGCCCAGGAACATGAGCCCTTCCGACAGACCGCTCATTAAGAAGCGCATGAGGGTCGGATGGTCTGCGGTCAGTACGTTCTCCACGGCGAGCACGCCTACGGAGGCGAGGTCGTAGTAGCTGGCCGTCTCCGCGGACCGGTTCGATGCTCGGAGGCCGTCGATCTCCTGCCCGTACAGGTAGAAGCGGGAGACCGCATCGAGAGCCTCGTCCGCGGTCCGCTGGACGGCGGACTTCTTCTGGACGGCCAGCCACTGGGAGAGGACTTGGAGTTCCCCGCGGAGCTTCAACACCGCGGCGGGATCCAGGGTCGCGAGGCAGTCCCGCAAGGTGGCACGGTACCCCTCCAGAACGTCAATCTCGTCCCCCGGCGACATTCGGGACAGCATGGGACTCCGGTGCCTAAAAGCGTTTGGCGGGAAGCCCTAGAAACCCATCTGATACACTTTCAGGTCGGCGCGCTTCCGCTCGAGGAACCGGTATACCGTCTTGTGCTCGCTCCCCCTGAGGAGCATGAAAACCGCCTCGCGGGCGATCGCCATCTCGAAGGCACCCCCGATCATCGCGACCGTGTGCCCGGAGACGCTGACCTCCACGCCGGTCAGCTCTTCGATGATTCGTCGCGTCTTCCCCCGCGTGCCGATGAGCCGCGCCCGGACCTGGGCGACCCGATTCTTGGAGTGCGCGAAGTCTTTGATATCGAGGATCTCCAGGTAGCACTCGTCGTCGAGGAGACGGAACGCCCGGTCTTCGGAGAACCCGCGGGCCATCGCCTGCACGACATCTCGGGCCTTCAGGGCCAACACGGGATCGGCCGCGGCGGTCTCGTCGATGGTGACATCCCCGGTCGCAGAATCGACCGCGATCCGCGTCCCAGTCGACTCCTGGAGCCGCCTCTTGGTGGCTCCCTCCGGCCCGATCAGGACGCCCAGCCGATCCGATGGAATTCGTGCGTACAACATGTCAGTCTCTAAGGATCTCTTGCTCGAGCGATGCCGGCGTCACATCCACCCGGAGCCGTTTGAAGAACCGCGCGATGTTCGCCACGTCCCGTCGAAACCACTCCTCGGCACGAGGGTGGTCCAGCGGAACCGCCTGGCCCACGTCGATCACGATGATGCGGTCCTGCCACCAGAGGAGGTTGTACTCGCTCATGTCGGCGTGGACGAGCTTCGCCTTCCGGATGCCCCGCAAGTTCGTGACGACGTCTCGATAAGCGGACGCCGGTGAATCCAACGACACTTCCCGCAGGGAAGGCGCGGGCTGCGTCTCGTCGCCGATGTATTCCATGACCACGACGTTGTCCAAGACTCGCTCCGGGATCGGCACGCGAACCCCCGCATCGCCCATTCGGACGAGATTCTTGTACTCCTTTTGGGCCCAGGCGAAGATCGTCGGTTTCGTGGCCCTCTTGACGCGCTTGAAACGCGGATCGCCCTCGATATACGTGGCGATGTTTCGAAAGGTCGCCGTCGCAATCCGGTAGATCTTCAGCGCCTTGGCCCGGCCGGACGCGTCCGTCCCGTGGAACACATTCGCCTCCTTGCCGGTGCTCACCGGATAATCGAGGGTCGAGATGACGCCGTCGCTGATCAGGGAGGCGATCGTTAGGAGGGCGGCATGGTCGAAGACCTGGTCGTACGTCTTGCGCGTCGCGCTGTCCTTCTGCTTGGTCCTCAGCGCATCGACCTGGGACTCGAGATGCCGCATGCGCCGGTCGTCGATCATCGCCGCAAAACGAACGGTCCCGTCCACTAAGAGCTTTGTGGGGTCAGAAGACGTTAATCGATTTTGGGATGAGGCCGCGACGCGCCATGTAGCTGGCCTCGGTCTTCGTGTAGCGGTGCTTGATGTCGCACTTCTCGTCCTGGAATTGCCAGACCTTCACGACGAGGAGGTCCCCCTCGCGGATCCACATCCGTTTCTTGAGCTTCCCCGGGATCCGACCGAGCCGGCTCTTCCCGTCCGCGCACATCACGCGGACCCGGGACGCCCCGAGGAGCTGGTCCGCAATCCCGAGAATCTCGCCGTCTTTCGTGCGAGGCATCCGGACACGGACGACCTCTTCTTCCGCCACTCCCGCATCGATGGGGAGGGATGGCTTAAACATTTGCGGGTTCCATCACTCCGGGAGATCGACGGCGTCCGCGACGAGAGACCGATCCTCGGGCCGGGCCTCGCCGACGGGAGCGTACGGAAACGGAACGGGCGGCGCCTCGAAGAACGTCGGGCTCACGATGTCGACCCCTTCCGGCAGGGAGTACGGTTGATCGTCCACGTGCCCGAACCAGTAGACGACGGCCCCGTCCCCGAACAGGTCGCTGTACGGCTGGAGCTGTTTCTTGATGTGCCGGCGGATCTCGTACGGGTCGCCGAACGTGGCCTTCGATTCGATCCAGTACTTCCGAGAACCGTTCATCTCGAGGGGCTTGTGGAGGAGGATGTCGGGAGTCTTGTCGTACTTCGCGCGGAGGTCCTTCTCCGTTTCGTATTGAAGGCCCCGGGCGTTCAGCCATGTGTGAAGTTTCGCTTCGCCCCATCGACCGCGAGCATACTGCCGGGCCGTCCCCCCGGGCGAGTAGACGATGTCGGCTCGATTGACCTCGTCGAGCTCGCGGCGTAGGCGCCGGTCCTTGACCGAGTCGATGTCGTTGATCATCTTCCAGAAATTCTTGCGGGAGATTCGACGCTGTTCCAAGACCATCAGCGCGGTGAGGATCGCGGGGAAATCGAACCGGCGCGCGATCTCGAGGAGGCTCGTCCCGTTCTGCCACATGAAGGCCAACCGACGGGCTTGCGCCTTCACTCGATAGAACTTCTTCGTCGTGTCTCGGACGACCCGCTGGGTGTAGATCACGAGCAGGAGTTCCTTGTCATAGCCCAAGTTTTCGGCCAAGAAATCGATGTCCTGCGCCGTCCCGAGCTTGCCGTAGAGGTCCTGATATTCAACTAATTTCATCGATAAGGCCACTAGACCACACTGAAAGACGAGAGGAACTAGTTGGACCAACTAGGCACCGTACTTAAAGGTTTGCGGGTGAACGACGGGACCGAGAACGCTGCGCCCAATGGTCTCAAATCAGAAGGCTGCGTCGGCGGTTCCGAAGGTGGGGGTGGCCCGCCGCGAATGGATAAATAGGGCGTGATTCGTGGACATCCGTAGGTGCCGACGGACATCTCGAAGATCATCAGTGACGCGGCCTACCAGGCCTACGAACGTCGGCTCCTCCATCAGGTCAAGCAGGCCGTGGTCCCCCACCACGTGGCGATCATCATGGACGGGAACCGCCGATTCGCGCGGGAGATCGGCCTGGGGAACGTGTTGGACGGACATGTGAAAGGTCGGGACAAGCTCGAGGAGGTCCTCGAATGGTGCCTCGAGGTCGGGGTCCGGATCCTGACCGTGTTCGCGTTCTCAACGGAGAACATCCGTCGCGCGAACGAGGAAGTCGAGCACCTCATGCACCTGTTCGCGGAGAACTTTCGGCGCGTGGGCGACGACGACCGGGTCCACCGCCACCAAATCCGCGTGAGCGTGTTCGGAAACCGCGAACTGTTGCCGCCCGAAGTGATCGAGGCGATCGAGTACGCGGAGGGACGGACGAAGGCGTATGACCAGTATCGCTTCAACGTGGCCGTCGCGTACGGCGGCCGCGAAGAAATCCTACGGGCCATCCGCGACGTGGTCCAGGATGCGCGAGCGGGCAAAGTGGACCCGGGAGACGTGGACGAGAAGTTCTTCTCGAAACGGCTGTATACCGCGGATCTCCCGGACCCCGACCTGGTCCTGAGGACGAGCGGGGAGGAGCGGATCTCGAATTTCCTCCTGTGGCAGCTCGCGTACTCGGAGCTCTACTTCGTCGACGTCTACTGGCCCGGATTCCGTAAGATCGATTTCTTACGCGCCCTCCGTTCGTATCAGATGCGCCAGCGCCGATACGGCGAGTAGGCTCACCGGAGCCCTTAAGGCAGGGGGCCAGCTTGCGCGCGGCAATGAAGGGCGAAGTCGTCTTCTACCGACTCTTCGACATCGGGGCTTCGGTGGACCTCGACGAGATCCAAAAGACCATCGACATGCCCTTCCTCTCCGGTCGCTTCCCGTCGGAGCGGGCCGCGCCGCGGTACGCCCGATTCGCGCAACCGTTGCTCGTGTTCCTCGATGAGCGGGGCCTTGCGACGAACCTCGGACCCCTGACCGCCTCGATCGGAGTGAAACTGTACGGGGTCGGCGCGCTCGCGATCGTCGTTCGAGTTCCCTTCGAGGCCGCAGTCCTCCGCGACCTAAGGCCCTTCGCGAGCCTCCGGATTCTGGAGGACGGCCGCGAGCGAAATCTGAACGAATACTGCGGCGGGCTCGCCGAGCGTATCATCGAGGACCTCGTGCCGTTCCTCCATGACGCGTACGATGTGAAGGTCGAACCGGAGCCGTACACGGTGTACTGTGTCTCCGTCACCGAGACCCCCGTCCGCGAGTTCTCGACGACCTGGCGGCGGGAGGTCACCGCGCTCCTAGCGAACGATCCGCGACCGGATGCGATCAGCGACGAGGAGGTCGAGGACACATGGCGAAACTGGTTTTCGTACTACCAGGATGATCTCGTCGTCCTCGAGTGGGATGCGGCGCTCGTCGTCGAGCCGAGCGCGGCCTACGAAGACACGCTCACGGTCTTCGAACTCGCAAACCTTCAGCTCCTCGAGATGCGGACGTACGATGCCTATTTGGACAAGGTCGTGGACAAGGCGTATGATGACCTGGAGGACCTATTCGCCCGGAGCTCGATCCTCCGCAGCGGCCACGACACGGTCAAGGAGCTCGCGGAGATTCGAATGGACCTGGCGGAGGCGACGTTTCAAGTCGACAACATTTCGAAGCTCTGGGGCGACTGGTTTCTTGGGAAGGTGTACCGGGCGTGCGTCCGCAAGTTCGAGCTCGAGACCTGGAGAAAGAACGTAGGGGACAAGATGACGGATCTCAGCGAGATCTACGAAGTCGCACACTCCGAGCTCGAGGCTCGGAGGCTCCTCGTCGTGGAACTCCTCGTCGTCCTCCTGTTCGTCGTGGACGTCGTCATCCTCGCGTTCCGCGGTTGACGGCGCGGGCGTCGGAGGACCACGGGGTCACGCAGCCGCCAGGGGGGCGGACAGTCCGATGGCCTGATACACCCGATCGATCGCCGCTCGTGCCGTCGGCTCGTCGTCGGTTTTGACGAGGATCTTGCCGCTCTCGTAGACGGTGAGCTCCGGCTCGCCTTCGAGGATCAACATGACCTTGACATCGGTCACGGCCCAACCGTTCTGCCGTAGCCGTTCCGCGGCCGCGCCCAGATCGACGCGTCGCGCCTGTTTCAGACTCGAAATGAAAGCGGTCGCCGTGCGACAGGGCTTGAGGAGATAGTAGGTCATGAGTCCCCTCGCAAGTCGGAGGAGCTTGATCGAGCGGGGCCGTGCCCAATGAACTTTTCCTCCTCCACGCCGTGGAGGCACATCGCCACGAGACGCTCCGGATCGAGTTTCACTTCCTCGCCGAGGATCTGGTCCATCCTTGCGTGAGTCGACGGTCGGCTGGGGCCGAGGAGGTCGCAAATCTCGGGCCCCTTGGAAACCTCGTAGGTCCCGATCTCCCGGGCGCGATCCACCACTTCCTGCTTGTCGAACCCGATCAGGGGACGCAGCACCGGACGCCGCGCGACCGCATCGATCGCCCGGAGGCTCGCCAGGGTCTGGCTCGACACTTGCCCGAGGTTCTCGCCGGTCACCAGCACGTCCGCGCGTTCTCGGTCCGCGAGGGCGTCGGCGAGCCGTACCATGAGTCGTTTCGTCAGGACGAAGTAGAATCGGCGCTTCGCAGCTTGGGCCACTTCCGCAAAGGCGGTGCCGACCCGCACCACGTAGAGCGACGGGATCCCGAGGATTCCGCACAAGGTCCGGGCCTTGATCGCCGCGGCTTCGTCCGTGATTGGCTCGAGGGAAAAGTGGGCCGCGACGAGATCGAGCCCCTGTCGGGCCATCAAATCGCCCGCGACAGGACTATCGAAACCTCCGCTCAACAGGAGCACTCCTTTGTGAGGCATCTCAGATCCCCACATACTTGGCGTACACTGCTCGTGCCTCCGTTTCGTCCTTGACCCCTCGAATCAGCGCGCGTCCGTCCGCGAACACCGTGAGCCGTCGACCCTCGACATCGACGAGGAGGACGCCCCCGGCCCGACGAGCAGATCCGAGTGCCTCCAGCCGACGCCCGAGGCCGTCCAGATCAATCGTGCCCGAATGGATCGGATCGAGCGAGATCGTGTCGCTGCCACAAAGCGAGGCGAGGACCTGGGACCGTCGTGCGCCGAGGTATTCGCGCTCTCCCCTCCCGCACGCGGCACAATCGGGGCGGCGGGCGAGGTGAATCCTCTGGATCTCCGGCCGCCATCCGTCGATCACGAGCAGGTCGCCCGACGGGGCCTGTCCAACGAGGATGCGAATCGCCTCTCCGGCCTGAATCGCTCCGACCTGAGCGGACACCGCGTTGAAGATGCCCGCCGTCTCGCAGGTCGGTAGGCTTCCCGGTGGGGG
>VBLS01000009.1 GCA_005878635.1 Methanobacteriota archaeon
AGGATGTGGGAGCGGAAGGCCTCGAACGCCCGCCATTGGTCTCGGGAGGGCAACTTGCGGGCGAAGTAGCGATGACGGCCGGAGCGCAGCGCCTGCTGAGACCGTTCGATCTCGTCCTCCATGCGCTTCGCGAGCCGCGGTCCGATGCGGGGAGGCCGTCGCGTTGAGGAGAAATCGTCCCACGTGTGGATCCCGGACCGCCAGAGTCGTTCCTCCGTGCGGTACCCCACTCCGTCGATGTGGACGAAGGTCTCCCGGATCATCCGCGGTGCCCGAGCCGGAAGCCCTCCCCATATCCGTTCGGGAGGGAGGGGCGAACGTGCGAGAAAGCCTAAATCGGAACGCCCCCATGGGCCGCACGTGTTCGAGGTCCGCGACCGCGACGGGCTCGCTCGGATCGGTACGATCGAGACCCGTCACGGCCGGGTGACGACTCCCGCCCTCCTGCCGGTGGTGAACCCGAACCGACCGATCGTTTCTCCCGCGGATCTCGCGAAACGGTTCCACGCGGAGATCCTGATCACGAACGCGTACATCCTCGGGAAGGGCCCGAGTCGGGACCGCGCCCTTCGGGAGGGAGTCCACGCGCTCCTGGGATTCCCCGGCGCCGTGATGACGGATTCCGGCGCCTTCCAGTCGCACGTCTACGGAGACGTCGACGTGACGAATGCGGAGGTGATCGAGTTCCAGAAGTCGATCGGCACGGACCTGGGGACGATGCTCGACGTCTTTTCCGAACCCTCCCACGATCGGGACCGGGCCTTCGCAGATATCGACGAGACGATCCACCGGGCGAAAGAGGCGGACTCCCTCCGGGGCGACATGGCGCTCGTCGGCGCGGTTCAGGGAGGCCTGCACCCGGACCTCCGCGAGCGATGCGCGCGCGAGGTGTCGTCCCTCGGCGTCTCCGTTTGCGCGATCGGCGGCGTCGTCCCCCTCCTTGAGTCGTATCGATTTCGGGATCTTGTCGGAGTCATCATCGCATCGAAGAAGGGATTGGACCCGTCGAAGCCCGTCCACCTCTTCGGAGCGGGGCATCCGATGGTGTTCCCGCTCGCGGTGCTCCTCGGATGCGACCTGTTCGACTCCGCGTCCTACGCGAAATATGCTCGCGACGGCCGCATGCTCTTCCCGGAGGGAACGCGCCGCGCATCGGAACTCCGCGAGACCGGTTGCGCGTGCCCGATCTGCACCGAACATTCCATCGGGGACATCGCCGCGAACGAGACCCTCCTCGCGGAGCACAACCTGCATGTCTGCTTCGCCGCGGTCCGCGAGGTCCGGCGGGCGATCGCGCAGGGCGACCTCTGGGAACTCGTGGAGCGTCGGGCGCGGGCGCACCCCTCCCTGCTCGGCGCGCTGCGGGAGCTCCGCCAGCACAACGCGTTCCTCGAGGAGTCGGAGCCGATCTCCCGGCGAGGCGCGCTCTACTACGTAGGACCCGAAACAGCCCATCGGCCGATCCTCCATCGGTTCCGCCGGCGGGCGATCGAACGATATCGCCCTCCGCCCTCGAAAGGCCTGCTGGTCCTCCCGGAACGCGGCCGCCCGTTTTCGGAGACCTTCGCTCCGATCCTCTCGCAGGTGCTCCCTCAGGCGAATGTCCACGCGGTCGTGAAATCCCTCTGGGGTCCCGTCCCGATCGAGCTCGACCACGTGTGGCCCATGTCCCAGTCGATCGTCCCGGAGCGGCCCGACATCGAGTCCCTCGAGGCCGCGGAGGTGTTCTTCCGGGAGTGGGCCGCGGGCGCCGGCTTCGACTTCGGCGTTCTGTGGGAGGGACCGTCCACACTCGAAGAGCTCCAAGCGCGCGCCCCGGGCGGCCGGGTCCCCGACTGGAAGGCCCTGCGGGTCCGCGCCACGGCCGAGTTCCAGTTCGGCCTCGGCGCCGCGGACGCCCTCCTGCGGGGGCTCATATCCTACGTCGTATCGAAGAACAACGGCAAGGTCCGCAACGTCCTCGCGGACGGAGAGCACGTCCTCTCCCTCCGGGCCGAGGACGGCCTCTTCACCCTCAAGGCGGCCGGCGCCCGGCGTCTCCGCGCGGCGTTCCCGTCGCCGCGCCTCCGCGTGATCGTCGAACCGGATTCGGTCCCGTTCCAACGGGACGGGAAGAACGTGTTCGCGGGTTTCGTCCGCGACGCCGATCCGGAGATCCGCCCGGGGGACGAGGTCCTGGTCGTTTCGCCTGAGGACGACCTCTGCGCCGTCGCCCAGGCGGCGATGAACCGGCGGGAGATGAGGGCTTTCAAGCGCGGCGTCGCGGCGCGCGTCCGCGAGGGCGTGCCTCCGCCCGCGTCCGCTCCGCGACGCTGATGCACGCCAGGTAGTCGTCGAGGGTCCGGAGCAGGCCCATCGGGCCTTCGGCGGAGGCTTCTGCGATGAGCGTGCGTCCCCGCCGGGTCGTGCGGAGGTAGCCTTCATCGTCGAGGGCGACGGCCGCGGCGACGGCTTCGGCCGATGCGGCGTCGTCGAAGGTCAAGGTGAGGCGCGCGACGGACTTCATGCGGATAGCCCCGGGCAGATTCGAACTGCCGTCGCGGGTTCCAAAGACCCGAATGCTTGACCACTACACCACGGGGCTGCGGCGGACGGATTTCTCCTGATGTATAAAGCCCATTGCGTCTCGGTGAATCAGCGGATCCAGAAGAACGCGGGGAGGTCGACGAAGCGGCATCCGTCCCAGGTCTCCGGACATGGGAACGTGATCACATCGAGCCGGTAGTAGCCGGGCTCCACCGGGACGAGGCTCGCCGAGGAGTTTTGCGTTTCGCTCCGCCACGACGCGTGGTAGGTCGCGCCGGACCCGAGCGGCATCGCGCCGCCTTCGCACCGATGATCCTCGACCCACCGCCATTCGCCTTCGATCGCGCG
Source organism: Methanobacteriota archaeon (assembly GCA_005878635.1). Taxonomy (GTDB): domain Archaea; phylum Thermoplasmatota; class Thermoplasmata; order RBG-16-68-12; family RBG-16-68-12; genus RBG-16-68-12. The sequence continues at coordinate 2,875 of VBLS01000009.1, forward strand.
CGAGACGACCCACGGGGCGGAGCAGGCGAGGAAGACCGCTTCGCTCTTCCCATTGTACAACGAGAACCGGACCGTCTCTCCGATTCCATACGTGGTCCGTTCCATCTCGACGACGAGATGACCGCGTCGAGGATCGACCCGGTCGGGTCCTTGCAGGGTCGGCAGGACCAGGAGCATCGCGGCGGCGAAGGCGACCCCGAGGCCCAGCCATCGGGGGAGGGTGGGCGTGGACGGTCCTCACGAGCCTCCAAGGGAAAAGGATGCGAGGGCCCATTATCACGAGGGAGACGCTGGCGAGGGAGCCGCCGAAACGACCCCGAGGACGCGGCCTCGCAGGTCCGTCGGGTGCGCCTCCACGATCCGGACGCGCGCGAAGCTCCCGAGCGGAACGGGGCCGGGCAAGACGACCTGCCGGTACTCGGGCGTCCGCGCCAACACCGTGGTCCCCTTCCCTTGTTCCGTCAGCAGGACCTCGACCTCTTCTCCGACGAAGCCCTCCCCGATCTCGCGCGCGATTTCGAAGCGGAGCCTCGTGAGCCGACGCGACCGTTCCTTCGTTCGCCAGCCGACGACCGGGTCCGGCATGCGCGCCGCCGGGGTGCCGGTCCGGGCGGAGAAGCGCGTGACGTTGACGATGTCCGGACGCACCCGCCGGATGAGATCCATCGTGCGGTCGAACTGCTCCTCGGTCTCCCCCGGAAATCCGACGATGACGTCCGTCGAGAGCATCATGCGCGGATAGGCCCGGCGGAAGGTCCGGACAATTTCCTCGAACGCGGCGACCGTATACTCCCGGCGCATCGCCTCGAGGATGCCGTCGTCCCCGCTCTGGACAGGCAGATGGAGGAACTTGAAAACTTTTTCGGAGGCGTAGGCCTCGACCAGTTCGTCGCGGATCGGATGGACCGTCAACGGATCCGCCATGCCGACCCGCACGCGGAAGTCCCCCGGGAGCCCGGCCACAGCGCGAAGCAGCGCCGCGAGGGTGGTCCCGCGGTCCAGCCCGTACGCGGCCGTATCTTGTCCCGTGAGCTTGATCTCCCGCAGGCCTTGCTCGACATGGCGACGCACCTGCGAGACAATCGCCGGAATCGGATCCGAAGCGACCCGACCGCGCGCGACCCGGGTGATGCAGTAGGTGCAGCGACCGGCGCATCCCTGGGCGATCGGGACGATCGCGTCGTGCCATCCGAACGATTGGGCCTCGATCTCCGCCGACCGATCGCCGCAGGCGGTCCCCGCATCGAGGAGGTCCACGATCTGCGGCCATTTCCGGGGCGGGAGCAATTTCGCCCGCGGGACGGTCGCGAGGACGCGTTCCCGTTGGGCCGCGGCCATGCAACCGGCGACGATCAGCGGCTTCTCCAACGCCGCGAGCTCCGTCATCCGGCGGACCATCTTCCGCTCCGTCGTCTCGACGACCGTGCACGTGACCAAGACGTGCGCGTCCGCGTCTCCTTCTCCCTCGACGATGTCGTGGCCCCGACCCCGCAGGGCCTCTCGCATGAGGCGCGCCTCGCCATAGTTCTGCGTGCAACCGTACGCCTCGACGAAGACCTTCACGCGGAGCGCCGATGGCCGGGCCCGTATTTCGAGTTGTGCGACCCGGTACGCAACTCTTATGACGGGTCGCGCGTTCGAGACGATCATGCAGACCGGAGCGGAGCCATCCTCCCCGAGTCCGCCGGAGGCGCGACCCGTGTTCCCGCGAACCGCGCGACGGGGACCGGAGCACGAGCTACGGGACCGCGCGAAGGCCGCGAAACTCCGTCACCGAGCGGCGAAGGCTCGCTTGAAGGCGAACCGACTCGAGGACCGCACTCGACACCTCCGCCAGAAGGCCGAGCACATGGAGCGCCGGGCGGACGAGCTCGACGGAGTCTCCAGGCCGGAACCGGCTTCGCCCTTCAACGGCTGAGTTTCGGGCGCGCTGCCGCGGGCCTGTCGAGGTTCGGCGGGACCGCGTATCCCCGTTCCGCGATTTCATTCACGTATTGCGTCTCGAGATATAACGAGAGGACGGCACTGTCCGTCTTGGTCAACTTGCACATTGTCCCATCCGGCGTCGCGATGCCGGCTCCGACATCATAAGTCTTTGTCAACGGTACGGAGAGAAGGTTCATGCTCGCGGGCAGCCCTCGGCCCTCGGTGGTCGCATGCCCCGGGGGATTGTCTACGAAGAGATCGACGAGTACATCGACGGGCTCGCTAACCGCGGCGACGCCGCGCTGATGGCGGTCGAGAAGCAAGGGATGGACGAGGGTTGGCCGATCGTCGGACCGGCAGAAGGAAGCCTCCTGCATATCCTCGCCCGGTCCGTCCGGGCGAAGCGGGTCCTCGAACTCGGCACCGCGATCGGCTATTCCGGGACCTGGTTGGCTCGTGCCCTGGTCGACGGAGGCGAACTGACCACGGTGGAGCACAGCGCGGACACCGCCGCGATCGCGCGACGGAACTTCGAGAAGACTGGCGTCGCTTCAAAGGTGAAGATCCTCGTCGGGAATGCGCAGACCGTGTTGCGGGATGTCAAGGGCCCGTTCGACCTGGTCTTCAATGACATCGACAAGGCCGGCTACCCGGAGGTGCTCGAACCGTGCGTCGAACGCGTCCGGGTCGGCGGTCTCCTGGTGACGGACAACGTCCTCTGGCGGGGAGACGTCGCGCGGAAGAGCCGGTCCGCCGAGACGGCGGCCATCCGAACGTACAACGAGCGGCTGGCGAAGGACCCGCGGATGATTGCGGCGATCGTCCCCCTCCGGGACGGCGTCTCCATCGCCTCGAAGATCCACGATTGATCGTCGCCTCCCGTGACCATTTAATACGGCGCACGGACATCGTTGGCGGGCATGCCGAGGAAGGCGGCCCGCAAGCACGTCTTCGTCGAGACGGACGGCCAAGTTTACCTGGTCCGAGATCGCGGCACCTTTCGATTCCCCCGGACGGACGAGAAGCTCCCCTTTCGGACCGATCCGAACGGCACGATGGATTTCGGGACCGACCAGGTGGAGAAGCGGACGCCTCGGCTCGACCATCATCCGGAGGAATGGATGGGCCGCGACGCCGTCTTCGAACGCTCCGACGTCGATCCCCTCGTCAAGCGGGCAATCTACACGACGATGATTCGGTGCGTCTCCGAGGTCGTGATCTCGAAGGGACCGCGGGTCCTCATGGTCAAGGCGGTCCGCGGTTTCTCGAAGGGGTATTGGAACATCCCGGGCGGCTTCATGGACTACGGCGAAGGGCCGGAGACGGGAGTCAAGCGAGAGGCCGAAGAGGAGATCGGCGCGGACGTGTCCCTTGACCGTCTCCTAAACATCTACGTCTCCGGTTTTCCCGGCAAGCCTGCGTACACGCTCGGCTTCGTCTATCGTGGCCATGTCCGGTCCGAGAAGTTCTCGCTCAAGGCGGACGAGATCGAGGCCGCCGCCTGGTTCACGGTCGACAAGGGACTCACCTTGACGCGGAATCCCTTCGCGAAGTGGGGGCTCGTCGATTTCTTCCTCCAGTCTCCCGATGCCCGCCGCGCGCTGCGGGTGAAACGGCATGGTCCTCTGGAGGGGACACGGGTCGAGGGTCAGCCGACCGTGTTCCTCGACCGCGATGGGGTGATCAACCGCGGCCGGGAGGGCTACGTGCGGACGCCGCCGCAATTCGAGTTCCTCCCGGGTGCCATCGCGGGGATGCGCCTGCTCCAGGATGCGGGCTGGCGGCTGGTGATCGTCACCAACCAAGACGCGTCCGGATGGAAGCTCGTCCCCGAGCGACAGCTTGCGCGCATCCACGAGACGATGCTCGCATCCCTCCGGCGGGAAGGCGTGCGGATTTCGGCGGTGTACTACTGTCCTCATCACGTCCTTTCGGACTGCGCCTGTCGGAAACCGCGGCCCGGCATGTTGCTCGCGGCCGCGCGCGACCTTGGCGTCCGCCCCAGGACCGCATGGATGGTGGGCGACAAGCCCCTCGACATCCAGACGGGGCGCGCCTTCGGTTGTCGGACCGCTTGGGTCGGGCCACCCTCCTGGCGGAAGCGCTTCGCGGAAGAGGTTCGCGGCTGGTCTCCCGAGGTCGTCGCAGACAACCTGCGAAATGCTGCGGCCGTAATCACGAAGCGAGGCGCCTAGACGGCCGTCCCGGTCCCGATGGAATAAGGTCTTAGCCCCGTCAGGCCTTGCGCCGAGGGCGGGTGAATCCATGGTCCAGGACTACGGTCTCTTCATCGGCGGCAAGTGGAAGAAATCCGAGGGCAAGCGGTTCGAAACTCGGAACCCGGCCACCGGTGAGGTCCTCGCGACCTTCCCCCTCGCGACGAAGGAGGAGCTCGGCGACGCGGTCCACGTGGCGAAGGGCGCGTTCGAAAAGTGGCGGAAGACGCCCGCGCCCCGCCGCGGGGAGCTGCTCCTCGAGGCCGCCCGGATCTTCCGCCGGAAGAAGGAGGAACTTGGTCGGATCGTGACGACGGAAATGGGAAAGGTCATCGCCGAGGGCCGGGGCGACGTGCAGGAAGTGATCGACTTCTATGAGTACGCCGCGGGCGAAGGCCGCCGGATGTTCGGCGACACGGTCCCATCGGAGCTGCCGGACAAGATGTGCCTCACGGTCCGGATGCCGGTCGGACCCGCGGGCCTGATCACCCCGTGGAATTTCCCCATGGCGATCCCGGGCTGGAAGTCCGGGGCCGCCCTGATTGCGGGGTGCCCGTTCATCCTGAAGCCGTCGAGCCTCACGCCCCTGTGCGCCGCGAAATTCGTCGAGGTCCTCGACGAAGCCGGGTTCCCGCCCGGCGTGGTTAACATGTTAACCGGCAGCGGGTCGGTCGTCGGCGACGGCCTGGTCGCCCATCCGGACATCCGGGCGATTTCCTTCACCGGCGGCGTGGACACGGGCAAGCACGTGTACGAGAGCGCCGCGAAGAAGATGATCAAGGTCGGCCTCGAGCTGGGCGGCAAGAATCCAATCCTCGCGATGGACGATGCGGACCTCGAGCTCCTGATGGACGGCGTCATGTTCGGCGCCTTTGGCACGGCCGGTCAGCGATGCACCGCGGCTTCGCGGCTCATCGTCCATCAGAAGATCTACGACCAGGTCCTCGAGGACCTCGCCGCGCGAGCGGAGAAGCTGCGGATCGGGAATCCGATCGATGAGAAGACGGACATGGGCCCGGTCGCATCCGCCGAACAAGAGAAGAAGGTGCTCGAATACATCGAGATCGGCCGGAAGGAGGGCGACGGCCTGGTGACGGGAGGCAAGAAGCTCACCGGGGGTGCGTTCGACAAAGGGTTCTTCATCGAGCCCACGATCTTCGAGGTCGATCGCCGAAAGCGACTCGCGCTCGAGGAGATCTTCGGGCCGGTCCTGAGCGTCCTGAAGGCGAAAGATTTCGACGACGCGGTCTCGATCGCCAACTCCGTCAAGTACGGACTCAGCTCGTCGATCTACACGACGGACCTCCGGTGGGCGTTCCGGGCCATGCAGGAACTGGAGGCGGGCATCACCTACGTGAACGCGCCGACGATCGGCGCCGAGGTCCAGCTCCCCTTCGGCGGGATCAAGGAGACCGGGCCGACGGACACCCGCGAGGCCGGGCCAACGGCCTTGGACGAATTCACGTATTGGAAGACGATCTACGTGGACTACTCCGGCCGCCTGCAGCGCGCTCAGATCGACACGGAAAAACTCACCGGCGGCTGATCAGGCCACCTCAATCCGGCTCATGCAGGGAATTTGTTATAGTCAAATAACTATAACTCAGGCAAAGCCCGCGGTGACCGGAGTGGTGCTGCCTCAGTCCAACGTGAACTCGTATTCTCGGAACACCCGGCAGGCCTGGACCGAGAAGCGATCGTAGAACTCCTTCCTCCCTCGTTCCTGGGTCGCAAGGTGTTCCGGATGGGTCCTCCACGTTTCCAGCGCGGTCTCATCGCGGAAACGAACGATGTCGATTTCCTCACTGTCGTCCGAGTGATATCCCTTGATGGAGATGAATCCGGGGATCGTCTCGGCGAGTTCGTGCATCCTCTGCGAGGCGCGACCGTATTCCCGCGAATTCTCTCCGTCGCGGAGATGGTCTTAAAAATCACTACGACCTCCGCTGGAGCCTTCACGTGCCGATACGTCACCCGCCTCCGCCCCCGAGCATCTCCTTGCTCGCGGCCGTGAGGTGCCTCGGGTCCAATACCTTTTCCGCCTCTTCGGGGGTCAGGATCTTCTTCTCGATGACGATCTGCTTCACCGTCTTGCCGGTCCGGCCCGCCTCCTTCGCGATCTCCGCGGCCTTCTCGTAGCCGATGAGGGGATTCAGGATCGTCGCGATCGCCGGGCTCGATTCCGCGTATCGCTGCAGCACGTCGATGTTCGCGCTGATCCCATCGATGCACTTGTGGGCGAAGACTCGAGCGACGTTCGCCAGCAGCTCGATGTTCTGGGAGAGCCGCTGGGACATGACCGTCATCATCGTGCAGAGGTCCAGATTCGAGTGCGTGTTCGCGACCGTGATCGCCACGTCGTTCCCGATGACCGTGACCCCGACCTGCATGACGGCCTCGGGGATGACCGGGTTCACCTTCCCCGGCATGATCGAGGACCCCGGTTGCACGGGAGGCAGGTTCAGCTCCCGCAGCCCGGTGTGCGGTCCCGACCCGAGCCACCGCAGGTCGTTCGCGATCTTGATCATCGACACGGCCACCGTCCGGATTGCCCCGCTCGCCTCGACGAGGGAGTCCTGCGACGCCTGGGCCTCGAAGTGATTCTCGGCGACTCGGAACTTCGTGTTCGTGGTGGCGGTGATCTTCTCGACGACCCGACCGGGGAATTCCGGATGGGCGTTGATCCCGGTCCCGACCGCGGTCCCGCCAATCGCAAGTTCCGCCAGTGCGGCGCGGCACGACGAGACCCGCCGGATGCCGTGGTCGATCTCGGACTGATACCCGGAGAGCTCCTGGCCGAGGCGGATCGGGGTCGCGTCCATCAGGTGCGTGCGTCCCGCTTTCACGATCGGATCGAACTCCTTAGCTTTCTTGGCGAGACTCTCTTCGAGTTCCCGGAGGGCGGGCAGGAGGCCCTGATCGATCTCCAGGAGCGCCGCGACGTGGATCGCCGACGGGATGACATCGTTCGAGGATTGGCCCATGTTGGCGTGGTCGTTCGGATGGACCGGCCCTTTCTCGCCGAGCGGATGGCCGAGGATTTCGTTGGCCCGGTTCGCGATGACCTCGTTCCCGTTCATGTTCGTCGACGTCCCGCTGCCCGTCTGGAACACGTCGAGGGGGAATTGGGCGTCGAGCTTGCCGTCCATCACTTCCTGGCAGGCCTGGACGATCGCCTTCCCGATCTTGGAATCAAGCAGGCCGAGCTCCATGTTCGTCTGGGCCGCTGCCATCTTGATGAGCCCGAGCGCGTAGATGAAGCGGCGCCCGAAGCGGATCCCGCTAATGGGGAAGTTCTCGATCGCTCGCTGGGTCTGCGCCCCCCAGTACGCGTCTTTCGGGACCTTGAGCTCCCCCAGGAAGTCCCGCTCGATGCGATAGTCCGTCATCCGATGCGCCGTCGACGACAGAACGGAGGGAGCATTAACCTTGTCAATGGTGCGTACGTATCGACGGAGGTCTCGGGCCGTGAAGGGAGGATCGATGCCGAAGGATCGGCCGGGGGCGTCGGACTCCGCCTTCTCCACCCCTGTCAGAGGCGTCACCGGACCTTAGGACGTCCTTCGTTCGACAGGTGACGATTTCTCTCCCTATCCATCCGGTTACTAGATGACTGTCACTGAGCACGATGACAAGGTATAATATTAACGCGTTATATTTAGGGAGAATCGTCCCACCCCGGGCGATAAGAGAGGCCATGCCAACCACGACGCCGGCCGATCCGGTCGTCGAAGAAGACCGGGTCTGTCCCGAATGCGGCAGCGAGCATCTCGTGCGCGACTACGCGCGCGGCGAGCTGGTCTGCGATTCCTGCGGACTGGTGATCAGCGAAAGTGCGATCGACGAAGGGCCGGAATGGGCCGCGTATTCCGTCGAAGAGAACGACCGCCTCGCCCGCACGGGCGCGCCGCGCAGCTACGTGGCGGGCGCGTCCGGGCTGACGACCGTCATCCCGCTCGCCAACAAGGACGCCCGCGGGAACACGATTCCGCTCCGCGAGCGGGAGAAATTCTACCGGATGCGGAAGCTGCAGCGCCACTCCGGGCACTCGCGGCCCGGGGAACGCAGTTTGCCGGAGACGATCCGGTCCCTGGATCGCGTCGCTTCGCTCATGGGCCTCCCGCGGCCGGTCAAGGACGAGGCCGGCTTCATCTGCAAGAAGGCCCTGGAGAAGGGACTCGTCCGGGGCCGCTCGATCGAGGCCATCGTCGCCGCCGCGGTGTATGCCGCGTGTCGGATCGACGGCGTGCCACGGACCCTCGACGAGTTGCAACAGGTGACGGGCGTCCGGAAGAAGACGATCGGCAAGGCGTATGGCGCCCTCCTGCGGACCCTCACCCTCCGGGTGCCTCCGTCGAGGCCGTCCGACTACGTGAGTCGGTTCTGCTCGCGACTCGGCCTGAGCAACGCGGTCGAAGCCGAATCCCACAAGATCCTCAAGGAGCTCGAGAAGATCGACAGCTCGATGTCCTTGTCCCCGTCCGGGACGGCCGCGGCCGCGATCTACCTCGCGTCCTTGGCGTCCGGCGAGCGGCGCCCGCAGAAGGCGATCGCCAAGATTGCGGGCGTCAGCGAGGTCACCTTGCGCAACCGGTTCCAGTTCATGGAAGGTTTCATGCAACAGCTGATCCTGCCTCGGGGCCGCGCGCCGAAGGTCGGGACGGGAAACCAGCTGTCTCCCTGAGTTCGCGCGGTCCGATTCGCGGACAGTGGAACCGGGAAGAAAGGTTTGATAAGGTGCGTTTGCGTCCCATTTGTGTGGCCGAGCAGAAAGGCGGAATTCTCGACCGTCAACCCGAGTCTTTCGGACGTCGAGAATTGGTAAACCGCCAAGAAGGCCTTTGCCTTTCGGCTCTTCGGTGGAGGCCCTGATGGCGGCGCCGACGCAGGTCAACGATCTCTCTTGGCTGATCGGCGGACCGCAGGGGAGCGGCGTGGACTCTTCCGCCAACGTCTTCGCCCGCGCGTGTGCCGCAGGCGGGCTCCACGTGTTCGGCAAGCGAGAATTCTATTCCAACATCATGGGCGAGCACTCCTACTTCGCCCTGCGAGCCCACACGAACCTCGTCCGATCGCACATCGATTCCGTGAACGTCCTGGCGACCTTCGAGGCGGAGACCCTGTTCCGCCACGCCCGGGCCGTCACCGACGACGGTGCGATCATCTACGATCCGTCGCTCGGCAAGACGCGGCTCTCGGACATCCCGACGATCGAGAAGCGACTGCGGGCCGAGCTCCAGACCTACCTGATCTCGCACGGCGTCGGAGAGACCTTGGACGACATGCTCGCGGCCTCGAAGCGGCGGGGCGTGGCCCTCGTCCCGATCCCCTTCAAGGATCTCCTGGAGCAAATCGCCGACGAATTCCAGATCGACCAGCTGAGCAAGATCACGCGGGTCGTGAACATGCTCGCGGTCGGGGCTTCCTTCGGCATCCTCGGATTCGACTTCGCGATGATGCGGGCGTCCCTTGAGGACGTCTTCCGCGCCAAGGCGAAGGTCGTTAGCATGAACGCCGCAGGGGCGCAGAAGGCGTACGACCTCGCCCGCTCCCTGGTCCCCGAGTTCCGGTACCGGCTCGAACGCGTGCCTCGAAAGGAGCCGCGGCTCTTCCTGACCGGCAGCCAGGCGACTGCCCTCGGCAAGCTGTACGGCGGGATGCGTTTCCAGACGTACTATCCGATTACACCGGCCTCCGACGAGAGCGAGTTCCTCGAGGAGAACGAGATCCTGGACCTGGACGGCCACGGGCTCGTCCCCGAGGCGGAGACCCCGAAGGACAAGGCGGCCTCCATGCTCGTCGTGCAGACGGAGGACGAGATCGCCGCCGTCACGATGGCGACCGGCGCGGCCCTCACGGGCGCCCGATCCGCCACCGCGACGTCCGGCCCCGGGTTCTCCCTGATGATGGAGGGGATCGGCTGGGCCTCGATTAACGAGGTCCCGCTCGTCATCACGCTCTACCAGAGGGCCGGGCCGAGCACGGGGATGCCGACGCGACACGAACAGGGGGACCTCCGATTCGCGTTGCACGCGGGACACGGGGAGAGCCCGCGGATCGTCCTCGCCTCCGGCGACTTCGAGGAGTGCATCCGCGACGGCTTCCTCTCCTTCAACCTCGCCGAACGGTACCAGATGCCGGTCATCCATCTCGTCGACAAGGCCCTCGCCAACAGCTACGCGACGATCGCCCCGCCGAACCTCTCCGACCTGCGGATCGACCGCGGGCTCGTGGCGAACGGGAACAACGGCTACAGCAAGGACAATCCCTACAAGCGGTTCGACCTCGGAAACGGACCTGTGTCGGCGCGCGCGTTGCTCGGCCAGGAGGGGACGATCTTCTGGAACACCGGGGACGAGCACGACGAGATGGGCCACATCACCGAGGATCCCGGCCTCCGCAACGCGATGATGGAGAAGCGATTCGCGAAGCTCGACCTGGCCGCGAAGGAGATCCCGCAGGATGTGAAGCTCACGTATTTCGGCCCGAAGGACGCGGGGACCGTCATCGTGTCGTGGGGCTCGACGAAAGGGGCCCTCCTCGACGCCCTCGATCGCCTGTGGGCCGAGGGCGCGAAGGTCGGCTACCTGCATGTTCGCTTGATGAGCCCGTTCCCGAGCGCGGAGGTGCTCGCGTTCCTCGCGAAGGCGAGGCGCCGCATCGCGGTGGAGATGAATTTCGGCGCCCAGCTCGCCAGCGTCGTCCGCGAGCACACGGGGGTCGCGATGACGCACTTCATCCTGAAGTACAACGGCCGGCCGATGTCGAACACGGAGCTCTACGAGGCCCTCCGGTCCGTGGGGAAGGGAAAGGCCCCCAAGAGGACGGTGTTGACCCGTGGCGCTTGAGCAGGTCCTGAAGCCCTCCGACTTCGCGACGGAGGTCCACAACGACTGGTGCCCGGGATGCGGCGATTTCGGCATCCTCCGGACGATCCAGATGGCCCTCGCGGAACTGCGGATGGAGCCGCACCGGGTGACGATCGTCTCCGGGATCGGATGCTCCGCGAAGACGATCCACTACGTGAAGACGTACGGCGTCCACACGTTGCACGGGCGCGCCCTCCCCTATGCGACCGGGGTGAAGCTCGCGAATCCGCAGCTCAAGGTCCTCTGTCTGAGCGGCGACGGAGACGGCCTCGGCATCGGTGGCGGCCACTTCGTGAACGCGGGCCGGCGGAACCTCGACATGTTGTACGTCATCCATGACAACGGCGTCTATGGCCTGACGAAAGGCCAGGCCGCTCCGACCCTGAAACTCGGCGTGCAGACGAAATCCCTCGCACACCCGAACATCAACGATGCGGTGAATCCGATCTGGCTGGCCCTCGCCGCGGGCGCGACGTGGGTGGGCCGCGGGTACTCCTACGAAATCAAGCACTTGGTCTCCCTGTTGAAGCAGGGCATCGAGCACAAGGGCTACGCGTTCCTCGACGTCCTGCAGCCGTGCCCGACTTACAACGACATCAACACGAAGGAGTGGTATGGCGGCGAAGATCGGAAGGACGCGGAGAGCGGCCGGCCGCTGCCGCGGGTGTACAAGTTGGAGGACGAAGGGTTCGACCCCGTCGTCCATGAGCCGTCGGAGATCGAGAAGAAGACCACCCAAGCCCTCGAGAAGGCCCTGGAGTGGGGCGATCGCATCCCGATCGGAGTCTTCTTCAAGAACGAACACGTGCCGACGTTCGAGGAGCGGATCCTCCAAAGGGTCTCGACGTACATGGACAATCCGCCGGCCCTCCAGTCCATCGCGGGACCGAACGGCGAACCGCGGACGGACCTGACGCGGCTCGTTCAGCGGATGACGTTCAAGGGCGAGTGAGGGCGACCCGCTTCGCGGACCTGGGTTCTTCCAGCATGACTTCCGCGGGCTTCCCCATCTCCCAGATGCGCTCCGACATCTCCGACATCGCATCCCCGATCGCCGGATCGTTCGTCCAGATCGCGATGTCGTCGCCACGGTACGACGAATCGTCGTCCGGGATCGGGTGGCTCATGAGGAACTCCTTGCCGTCGACGTTGTGCATGTACACCGGCATCTGGAAGTCAATGTGGCGGACCTCCGCGTGCTTCAGGAGCATGCGGACGTCATCGCGGTTTTCCGGCGTGAAGCAGAACGCGTACTTGAGGCGGACTCCTTGGGCCGCCTTCTCGACGAGGTTCGGACGGAACGCTCCGAGGATCCGGCCCGGGCTCTTCGTCGTCCCGATCCCGATGATCTCCCGCGACGCGATTGCGTACATCCGGAGGAGTCGCTCGCGAACGTTCTTGCGGCCGTAGATCGCCTCGAACCGGCCGTGGGATTCCGGTTCGCGCTGGGCATTGATCGCGAATTCGCGGGCCAGGGAATCGAGGCCGGCATCGAGCTGCTTCGCGCGCGACCGAAGGTCATCTCCGAGGGCGCGGAGGTACGCATCGAACGCGACGGGTTCGTACCGGAGCGGCGTCTCCGGCAGGATTTGCACGAGCCCTTTCTGGTGCAGCTGCTGCATCGTCGTGTATATCCGCGTCCGCGGGACCTTCGACAGGGGGGAGATCTGGCTTGCCGTCGCGGCGCCGAGATCGAGGAGCGTCAGGTACACCCGGGCCTGGTATTCCGTCAGGCCGTGCTCCATCAACTTCCGGACCCGCTCCTGGTTGATCGGCACGAAACCCTTCGAAGGCGAGGCGCGAGATAAACGTTGTTCCGTTCGACCGCATCGGGAGGGCCCGAAAAGAGGAAACCTGCCGTGGTGAATCGCGGACCATCTATGTCCGCGTCCACCGAGGATGGGTACCTGCGTCGATCGCTTGAGAAGACCCTCGGCGCGGATCGTGTCCGGATGGACGAGGTAAGCCTCCACACATACTCGACGGACGCGAGTCCATGTGCCGTCGAGCCGCGAGCGGTGGTGTTCGTCGAGTCCGAAGCGAATGTCGTCGCGGCGCTTCAGGTCTGCCGCGAACTTGGTGTGCCGCTCACTCCGCGGGCCTCGGGAACGTCCCTCTCCGGTGCCGCTATCGGACCCGGTGTGGTGCTGGACACCACCCGGTTCAAGGCGATCGTGAAGTTCGACGCGCCGAGGCAGACGGTGACCGTCCAGCCCGGGATCCTGTTGGCCGAACTGAACGGCTTCTTGTCGGCGCATCACATGAGAGTCGCTCCAGATCCCGGGAGCCAGGACCTCTGTCGGATCGGGGGGATGGTCGGACACAATGCGTCCGGCTACCGGAGCGTGAAGTACGGTCAGACGATCGATCACGTTGTGTCCCTCCGGGTGGTGCTCGCGGACGACCGCATCTTGGTCGCCCGCGATCTGCGAGTCGATGGTCCGGATTGGGACGACGCGGTTCGGATCGCCCCCGCTCTCGAGCGTGTTCGACGTGCGATCGAGGAACATGCAGACCCGATTTTCGCGAGCCGACGCGCGATTCGAAAGCATTCGTGCGGCTATCAGTTGGTCCGGATTGTCGAGGCCCTCCGGCGCGGCGTCTTCCCTGTCGCCGAGCTTTTCGTCGGGAGCGAAGGCACGTTGGGCGTCGTGACGGAGGTCACGCTTCGGGTCATCCCGGTTCCTCCGGAGCGGATCACCGTCCTGCTCTACCTCGATCGATTCCAGGAACTGGGTCTTCTGGTGACGGACCTCCTTCGGCTCGGCCCGAGTGCGATGGAGGCGATTGACGGCGCATCGCTCGACCTGATTGGGAGGGACTTACACGGAGCGCCCGCGAGCGCCCAGGCGATGCTGCTCGTCGAATTTGATGAAGGCGACCTCGCCGCCATCGCCGCAGAGGTCGTGGGGCGGATTGTCTCCCGCTACCGCTTGAGCTGCCCCCCCGAGGTCGCGACGGACGCCGCGACCCAGGCCCGCCTGTGGAAACTCCGTCGGTCGGTCTTTCCGACGATCATTCAGCGACCGGGGGCGCGCAAGGCTTGGGGTTTCGTCGAGGACCCCATCGTCCCGCGGGATCGCGTGCCGGAGTTCATCGAGTATCTTGTGGACCTCACGCGACGCCACGAGACCGTCGCCGGGATCTACGGCCACATCGGGGACGGGAACACGCACTATCGGCCGTTGTTCGATCCGACCGACCCCGCGGATTTCGAGCGGATGCGCTCCTTGCGCGAGGAGTTCGATGAGGCCGTGCTCACGCGGTTTCAAGGCGCGCCTTCCGGCGAGCACGGCATCGGTCGCCTCCGCGCCGAGACGCTCCCACGAATCTGGGGGCCCGACGTCTATGGCGTGATGCGGTCCATCAAGGACGCGTTCGACCCGCGGGGACTCCTGAATCCCGGGGTCCTCTTCTCCGACGCACCATGGTGGGCCTCCTGGGGAGGACTCGAATCCCGCGTGCCCATGTGAGCCGTAAGGCCCCAACCTTTAAGCCCGCCACCCCGTGTGTTTCACCGACGCGGACGACTCCAGAAATCCGGAGGCGGATCGATCATGAACATCCGTGGACGAAGGGTTAAGAGCGACACCGATATTCGAGTCGTCCGGGAGCGACCCGCGGCGCGAACCGGAGGCCGGAACGGATGATCCAGCGTGCGGAGCAGGCGAACATCGTCGGCCTCCGATCGAAGGACTTCGTCAAATGGGTCGAGGAGAACATCGATGCCCCAATCAAGCGGGGCCCCGGCGGAGCGATCCTCGAGACGCTCAAGGGAGGCCTCGTCGGGGAGTTCTTCAACTGGGCGAAGCGAAACTCGACGTGGCCTTTGCATTTCGGGATCATGTGCTGCGCGATCGAGATGGCCGCGACGTCCGACCCTCGCTACGACGTCGAACGCTTCGGCGTCATCTACCG
>VBLS01000098.1 GCA_005878635.1 Methanobacteriota archaeon
CCCCGCGTCGAAGGTCACGGAGAGGATCTCGCCTTTGCTGAAGAATCCGCTAAAGGGAATAATCCCGGCGAGGGCGAGGGATCCGAACAGCATGACCCGCGAGGTGATCGGCATCGACTTCGAGAGGCCGCCCATCTCCCGCATGTCGTTCGTGTGGACGGCGTGGATCACGCTGCCGGCGGACAGGAACAGGAGGGCCTTGAAGAACGCGTGGTTGAAGAGGTGGTAGAGGGCGGCGCTGTACCCCGCCGAGTTGACCGGCTCTCCGTTGACCGCCTCCGTCGCCATCAGGTACGCGCCGGCGCCGAGGCCCAGGAACATGTACGCGAGCTGGGAGATCGTCGAGAAGGCCAGGACGCGCTTGATGTCGTTGTTCACGACGGCCATCGTCGCGGCGAAGATCGCCGTGAAGCCGCCGATGCCCGCGATGACCAGGATGGCGGTGAAGGGCGGTTGGACCCCCGGGGCGAGGGGGACGAGGAAAATGAAGGACCGCGCGGTCAGGTAGACGCCGGCCTTGACCATCGTCGCCGCGTGGATCAGCGCGCTGACCGTCGTCGGGCCCTCCATCGCGTCCGGCAACCAGGCATGGAGCGGGAACTGGGCCGACTTCCCGACGGCCCCGCCGAACAGGAGGAGGGGGATCAAGGTCAGCAGCTGCGGACTCAGGAGCCCGACCCGCGGCGCGATGTCGTTGAAGCGCAGCGTCCCGAATTCGTTCCAGATCACGAGGACGCCGACGAGGAACAGGACGTCCCCGACGCGGGTGACGAGGAACGCCTTCTTCGCCGCCGCGGCGGCCTCCGGCTTGTGGTACCAGAATCCGATGAGCAGGTAGGAGCAGAGGCCCATGATTTCCCAGAAGATCAGAAGCTGCAGGAAGTTGTCCGCGCTGACGGTCCCGAGCATCCCGGTCGCGAAGAGGCTGACCTCCGCGTAGTAACGAGGCTTGCCTTCCTCCTCGTGCATGTAGCCAAGAGAATAGATGAAAATCAGGAGGCAGAGGAACGACACGAGGACGAGCATCAACGAGCTGAGGTTGTCGATCAAGAGCGAGATCCGGATCTCGTTTCCGGGGATGCTCGGGAGCCAGACGTATCCGTCGATCGTCTGCGACGCGAAGCCCCCTCCGAGGGCGCCCTGGGCGAGGACCTGGACGAAGACGTAGAGGGAGAGGACGAGCGATCCGAGCATCCCGGCGACGGCGACGTAGCCGCTGCCGTCCCGCAGCCACCGTCCGAGGAGGCCGATGATGACGAAGGCCGCGAGCGGCAGCAGCAGGATGAGCCAGGCGACCCACGCATTCTCGATCATGGCTCACCATTTCAGGAAGCGGATCTTGTCGAGCTCGATCGAGCCGTGGGTCTGGTAGATCGAGAGGAACACCGCGAGGCCGACGGCCGCCTCCGCCGCGGCGACCGCAATCCCGAGGAGGGCGAAGATCTGGCCGCTCGGGTTCCCGCTGTACGACGAGAACGCGACGAAGTTGAGGATCGAGGCGTTCAGGATGATCTCGATCGACATCAGCACGATGATCCCGTTCCGGCGGGCGAGGACGCCGTAGAGCCCGATACACAACAGGGCCCCGGAAAGCAGGAGCTCGTATTCCAAGGGAATCAGGGGCCCACCTTCCCCGGCTCTTCCATCTTCGCGAGGTACACGCCGCCGATCATCGCGGCGGCGAGGAGGATCGCAATGAGGATGATCGTGATCGGGAAGGCGTCGAACAACTGGTTCGCGATCCCATCGGACGACGTCGCGTTCGGGTCGTACACCGGCAGGGAGGTCGGGGACTGCGGCCAGCTCACGGGACCGAGGAAGGAGACGGCCATGACGCCGAACAAGGCGGCGACCGCGAGGACGACCGAGAACTCGCGAAGGTTCATTCCGGCGCCTCCTGCCCCGGCTCGTCCATGATCTTCCGGCGCGTGAGCATGATGCCGAAGACCATGAGGACCGGGACCGCGCCGGCGTACACGAGGATCTGGATGAGGAACACGAACTCGCTGAGGAACAGCAGGTAGATCACGCCGATCGTCACGAGGGTCATCGCGAGCCAGAACGCGGCGCGGACGAGGCGCTTGTTGATGACCACGAGGACGGAGCCGATGATCTCGAAGGCGCTCAGGATGAAGAACGCGATGAGCTCCCAGTCAACGGCCACAGCATCCGGTCCCCCTTCCGACGCGTCCCCGGGCCTGCACCGACCTCACCCGAGGACCCGGAAACCCGCCGCCACCAAGATCGCGAGGAGCGAATACGGGATCAGCCGCTTCCATCCGATGTTCAAAATCTGATCGATCCGAACCCGAGGGACGGACCACGAGAGCACGACGAAGAACGCGGCGAGGAAGTAAATCCGCAGCAAGAACCAGATTTCCTCCGGCACGATCGGGACCGGGATCCCGCCGACCGACAGGGTCGTGAACACCGGCCCGCTCCAACCGCCCAGGTACAGGATCGAAATCAGCGCGCATGCGGCGAGCATCCGGAGCCACTTGAAGGCGAAGACGATGCCGAACCGCATCCCGCTGTACTCCGTCGTCCAGCCTTCGACGAGCTCCGCCTCGGCCTCTGGGATATCGAAGGGGACTCGCTCCATCTCCGCGATCATCGCGACCGAGAAGATGAGGAAGCCGAGGAACTGGGGGCCGAAGACGTACCAAGCAGGCAGCGGCAACGTCGTCCCGAACGCGACGAGCGGCCGGTCTTGCTGCTGGACGATCTTCACCGGATCGAGGGTCCCGGTGAAGACGACGAGGGCGATCACCGCGAGGACCATCGGAATGGAATAGGAGAGGAGCATCGCCGCCGCGCGGAATCCGCCGACGAGGGTGTACTTGTTGTTCGCGGCGTACCCGGCGATTAGGATGCCGAGCGGGGCGAGGGAGAACGCGGCGAGGATGAACAAGATTCCGAGGTCGAGGTTCGCGACGTAGAAGCCGCTGCTCCAAGGCAGGACCGCGAAGACCATGAGCGTCGAGGAGGCGATCAGGACCGGGGAGATGTGGAACATCGCGGAGTCCGCGTTTCGCGGCGTGATGTTCTCCTTCTGGATGAGCTTCACGCCGTCCGCGAGGTTCTGCAAGTATCCCAGGCCCTTGTGCGTCGGCCGGTGGACCCGGTTGAAGGGCCAGAAGGGGAGGGACCAGATCGAGATCATGATGCCGTACCGGTCCTGCAGCCGGCTGTAGAGCTTCCGCTCGACCCACATCACGGTGAAGAGATTGAGGACCGTGACCCAGAGGACGACGATCGTCACGACGATGAGGTACGTCACCACCGTGATGACCGCATCCAACCCGAGCCAGTCCCCGAGGCCCCGCAACGGAGGGATCGGGCCCGAGAGGGCGTAGATGATCGATTGGACGATGCCGATGATCGCGGCGACGAGCACCTTGCAGACCGCGAACAGATTCGGGATGAGGGGCGCGCTCACTTGTCCATCTCCCCGACGCACACGTCCACGGAACCCAGGATCGAGACGACGTCCGCGAGCTTGTTCCCCCGAAGGAGGATCGGGGTCGCCGCCATCGTGCAGAACACCGGGCTGCGGATCTTCACGCGATAGGGCCGGTCATCCCCGTCGCCGATGACGTAGAAGAGGGCCTCCCCGCGGGAATCCTCCGTCTTCGCGTAGCCTTCGCCCTCCGCGCGCCGCGGCGGCTTCACGCGGTACGGCCCCGTCTTCGGCATCTTCTCCAGGGCCTGTCGAATGATGTTGCACGATTCCCGGAGCTCGTTGAAGCGGACCACGAACCGCGCGTACGAGTCGCCGACGCCGCCGTCCTGCCAAATTTGAGGTTCGAAGTCGATCTCCTCGTAGGTCTCGTACGGGTCGAGCCGCCGGAGGTCCACGTTCACGCCGCACGCCCGCAGGTTCGGGCCGGTGACGCCCCAGTTGATCGCATCGACGGCGGAGAGGGTGCCGACCCCTTCCGTGCGCATCCGGAACACCTTCGACTCGTGGAAGATCTTGGGATATTCGTTCTCGAGCTTCTCGAGGAAATGCTCGATGCTCCGCTTGCACATCGCTTCGAAGTTCTCCGGCAAATCATTCCGGACGCCGCCGACCCGCGGGTAGTTCTGGTTCATCCGCGCGCCCGACATGAGTTGGATCAGGTCCAGGAACAGCTCCCGCTCCCGGAGGCACCACAGGAGGCCGGTCAGCAGGCCGAGGTCCGGTCCGTAGGACGCGAGCCACATCAGGTGCGAGGCGATCCGCTGCAGCTCGAGCGAGATGACGCGGATCCATTGCCCTCGCTCCGGCGTCTCGATCCCCATCATCTTCTCGACCGCGAGGCAGTACGCGTGGGACCAGGTAATCGAGGAGACGTAGCAGAGGCGGTCCGTGAGGACGACGTTCTTCTGGAACTCCCGCACCTCCATGATCTTCTCGTACCCGCGGTGCAGGTAGCCGATCTCCGGCTTCGCGTCCGTGATCGTCTCGCCGTCGACCTTGACCTTCATATTCCAGAGGCCGTGCGTCATCGGGTGCTGCGGCCCCATGTTGATCCAGAACTCCGGCATTCACTTCCCTCCCCGGAGCTTGCGGCGTGTGATGTACTGGCGGTCGACCTCCTGCGCGAAGTCCTTGCGGAGCGGGTGGAACTTGAAGTCCTGCGGCAGCAAGATGCGCTCCAGGTTCGGGTGGCCCTCGAACTCGATCCCCATGAGGTCCCACGCCTCCCGCTCGTGGTAGTTCGCGGCGTTCCAGAGGCCCGTGAGGCTCTTGATCTTCGGATCGTCGTAGGGGATGTGCGCGGTGACCTGGACCATGCATCCGTTGTAATAGTTCTCGATGTGGTAGGTGCAATCGAACCGGTCCTTCCAATCGACCGCCGTGATGCAGGAGAGATGCTCGAAGCCGATGGTCTTCTGCAGGTACGTGCAGACCGGGATCAGGTCGTCGCGGTCGATTGTCACCGCCAGGTGCCCCGGCCGCAGGACCTTGCCGTCGAGCAATTTCGCGCCGAACGCCGCTTTGAGGCCGCCGAGGACCTCCTTCTCGATCAGGGGGACGGGACGGCCCGAGACCACGACGGGCGCCGCGCGGACGACCGCGCTCATATTTGGATGACCTCCTCCTTCTTGAGCGCGTACTGCGTGGCGACGAACATGATCCCGAGGAAGAGGAAGATCGAGAACTTGCCCACCGGCGACGCGGAGCTCAGGAGCCCGCCCCATGCGAACGCCCAGAGGAGGAGGAACACCGCCGCGACA
>VBLS01000099.1 GCA_005878635.1 Methanobacteriota archaeon
GCGGATCGTCGTCGGCAAGATGTCGGGGGCCGTCGGCACCGGGGCCGCCTTCGGCCCGAGGGCGATGGACATCCAGTCCGCGGCGATGAGCGACCTCGGGATCGGAGTGGAGGAAGCGGCGACCCAAGTCGTCGGCCGCGATCGTCACGCGGAGTTCATCGGCGTCGTCGCGAACCTCGCCGCGTCGCTCGAGAAGTTCTGCACGGAGGTGCGCAACCTTCAGCGGACGGAAATCGGGGAAGTCGCGGAGGCGTTCGATGCCGAGTCGCAGGTCGGGAGTTCCACGATGGCGCACAAGGAGAACCCGGTCGCCTCGGAGAATGTCTGCTCCCTCGCCCGCATCGTGCGGTCCCTCGTCATCCCGGCGCTGGAGGACGTGCCCCTCTGGCATGAGCGGGACCTGACGAATAGCGCCGCCGAGCGGATCCTGCTGCCGCACGCCTGTGTCTTGATCGACGAGATGCTCGCGCGCACAACGGAGGTCTTCCGGACCCTCCGCGTGTTCCCGGACCGCATGCGGGCGAACCTCGAGGCGACGAACGGACAGGTCATGGCGGAGGCCGTGATGATGGCCCTCGCCGGCAAGGGACTCGGTCGTCAGGAGGCGCACAAGCTCGTGCGGGAGGCCGCGCAGGCCGCTCGGACAAAAGCGATCCAACTTCGCGAGGCCCTCCTGGCGGAGCCGCAAATCGCGAAGCTCCTTTCGAAAGCCGAGATCGACGCCGCCCTGAACCCAGAAGCCTATCTCGGGCAAAGCGTGGCGATCGTCGAGTCCACGATCAAGCGACTGCGCTAGCCCGGCGGCTCCGGTCGTTTCGGCCGTCGCGGTCCCCCGGCGGCGGGCCCTCGCTCGTCCGAAGTCTTCGACTCGAGATCCATTTCGGTCGACCCAGGAGGATTCTCAATCGGCTGGCCAAGTCTCCCCGCGGCCTCTGTCGGCGGACGCCTCGGGAACAGGCCTTCCTCGCGGAACCATTCAATCGCGTCGCGCATGGTTCCTTCGATCGGACGGTAGGTCATCCCGAGCTCTCGAATCGACTTGTCGTTGTCCATCATGGCCCCGGTCAGGAGGAAATCCGCGAGCCACGCGGGGAGCTGCGGCGAGGCCCGGGTGACATGGGCCCAGGCTTCCCCCGCCCGCGAAGCGAGCCACAACGCCCTCCCGCCGATGTGCCGGGAAGGCACGGGAGTCCCGGAGATCGAGCTCGCCACTCGGATGAGATCGCCCCACTTGCGGTCCTCGCCCGAGATGATGTATCGTTCGCCGATGCGTCCGCGCTCGTACGCCAGGAGATGCGCGCGGGCCACGTCGTCCACGTCGACGACGGGGAGGAACGACTCCTCCGCGAACGTCCCCGGCCATTCCCCGTTCACGAAGGATAGGAGGTACTTCCCCGTATTCCGCGTGTCCCCGGGTCCCATGATCACGCCGGGAATCAACGTGATCGCCGGGAGACCTCGCTGGCGGTAGGCGGCCGCGACGTGACGCTCCGCTTCGGCCTTCGACTCCTCGTAGGCGCCGAACACCTTGCCGGGCGGACTGTCCTCGCGGATCCGGACGCCCGGCGTGACGCCGATGCCGGACAGGCTGCTCGTGAAGACGAACCGATGGACCGAAGCGCGCAAGGCCTCATCGATCATATGGTCCGTCCCGGCCACGTTCACCCGAGTGAATTCTTCGGGCTTGCGGACCCACGGTTCCACGAGGGCGGCGAGATGGAAGACGCCATCGACGTCGTTCATCAAGCCGCGGATCGTTTCGGGACGGGTCACGTCGCCGACTGCAGGCTCGAGGTTCGCGTCCTCGGGAAGGCGATTCCGCTCCGACTCGAGGACCAACGCGCGGACCTTCCATCCGGCATCGAGCAAACGCCGCACGACGCGGCGGCCGACGAAGCCGGTCCCGCCCGTCACGAACGCCCGCAAGGTCATCGCGGCCGGAAGGATTCGCGAGGTTAACAACGTGTCGCCCTCTCCCATTTCCGATCGTCCCGAGAACCCTTAAGAGGCCTCCGCGACTTCCGACGGTGGATGCAGTTCGCGAGGGTCGTGGAGGTGTACGACAAGATCGAGGCGACGACGAAACGCCTCGAGATGACAGACCACCTCGTGAGGCTGTTGCGCGACACGCCCCTGGAGGATCTCGACAAGGTCGTGTACCTGACCCAGGGCCGCATCCATCCCGATTACATGGGCATCGAGCTCGGTCTCGCGGAGAAGATGGTCCTCCGGGTGGTCACGCACGCAACGGGCCTCGACGAATCGAAGGTCAATCGAATGTGGAAGGACAAGGGAGACCTCGGGTTGGTCGCGGAGGACGCCATCTCGGCCCGACGTCAGAAGCCGCTCGAGTCGATCCCGCTCACCGTCGCCAAGGTCTACGAGAACCTCGACGCGATCGCCAGCGAATCGGGAGAAGGGAGCCAGGAACGCAAGGTCCGACTGCTCTCTGACCTCCTCGGAAACGCGACGCCGCGGGAGGCGAAGTACATCGTGCGGATGGTCGTGGGCAAGATGCGGCTCGGCGTCGCGGACATGACGATCGTCGACGCCTTGGCCCTCACCTTCGCGACGAAGGCGGATCGAGACCGCGTGGAGCAGGCCTACAATGTCTCTTCGGACCTGGGGGAGGTGGCCCGGGCCATCTCGACGAAGGGACTCAAGGGCCTCGACGAGATCCGCCTGAAACTGTTCCGCCCGATCCGTGCGATGCTCGCGGAGCGCTTGGAGACCCTCGAGGAGATCTTCAAGCGGATGGGGAAGGTCGCCCTGGAGTACAAGTACGATGGACTCCGGGTCCAAGCCCACGTCTCCCGGACGAAGGTCCAGCTCTTCTCGCGGCATCTGGAGAACATCACCGAGCAGTTCCCGGAAATCGTCGAGGGCCTTCGAACCGCGATTCGAGGCCGGGACGCAATCGTCGAGGGAGAGGCGGTCCCGGTGGACTCGAATACGGGAGAGTTCCTCCCGTTCCAGGAGGTCAGCCGCCGGCGCGGGCGGAAGACCGACGTCGACCGGATGGCCAAGGAATTCCCGGTGACCTTGTTCTCCTTCGATTGTCTCTTGCGCGACGGCGAGGATCTCACGCCTCGCCCGTACACCGAGCGACGCAAGGCGCTGGAGGCCGTCGTCGGAACCGGCGAAACGATTCGGTACTCCACGTCCCGCGTGACCGAGAGCGTGAAAGAAGCGGAGAAATTCTTCGACGAAGCGCTGCAGGCGGGATGCGAGGGCCTCATGGCGAAGGCGCTCGATTCTCCGTACGAAGCCGGGGCCCGCGGCTTCCAGTGGATCAAGTTCAAGAAGGAATACAGCGCCGCGCTGAGCGACACGATCGACCTCGTCGTGGTCGGCGCCTTCGCGGGTCGCGGGAAGCGAGCGGGGAGCTATGGAGCCTTGCTGATGGCCGCCTACGACGAAGAGGCGGACATGTTCCGTACGACCTGCAAGCTCGGGACCGGTTTCGATGACGAAACCTTGAGGAAACTCCCGGAGAAATTGAAGGGGGCGCGGCAGGATCGACGGCCCGCCCGCGTGGACTCCAAATTGGAGGCGGACGTGTGGTTCAACCCGGAAGTGGTCCTCGAGGTTCGCGGAGCGGAGTTGACCGTAAGCCCGGTCCACACGGCGGCGGCCGGGGTCATTCGACCGGGCGCGGGACTCGCAATCCGATTCCCGCGATTCACGGGCCGTTGGCGGGATGACAAGGGACCCGAGGACGCGACCACCGTCAAGGAGTTGCTCGAGATGTATCGGTCGCAGCTCAAACGCACGAAGGCGTCTCCGTAAGGGTCCGCTCTCCGCGCAATCAGTGGGTCTCCGCGAATACGCGCAAGATCGCAGGGAACTCCCGCGGGTCCGCGACCTGAAGGGCGCCTTCGGGCAGCTCGCGCGATGCATCGATGGTCGGCTTGCCGAACAGGCACGTGGCCATCCCCAGAGACGACGCTCCCCGGAGGTCCTGGGGGGAATCGGAGACGAACATGCTCTGGTCGGCGGGGGCCTTCAGCGACCGTAGAGCGGCTTGGTAGATCGGAGGGTTCGGCTTGTACGACTTCACGTCCTCCGAGGTGACGATGGCGTCGAAGTAGAGCCCGAGGGGCAAGTGCCGAAGGAGTCGGTTCACGTTCTCCCGATCGCCGTCCGTGACGATCGCCAATCCCGCGGAAAGGCTTCGGACCTCCTTCAGCCATTCCTCCGACACGCCGGAGACGAAGCGGACCCGCGTCTCGAAATCGTCCCATCCCTCCCGCAAGATGAAGCCCGCCTCTTTGTCACTCAGTCGAATCCCGCGGTCCCGCAACAAATTCCCCATGACGGAGGAGGCCACCTCGAACTCGCGGACGAATGCTTGGCCGGGGGAACGCGGCATCGCTCGCGATGCATCCGAGATCCACTGACGCACGATCGCTGGGAGCTCGGGACGGAGGGCCGGATGCTTAGACGCCAGGTTCGCCGCGAGGGAAACCAAGAGTTCCTTGAGGTCGACGAGGGTTTCGCCCAAGTCGAACAGGACGAAGGGTTTCGTCATCGGTCCTCCTTCGAGGGGCGGAGCCGGTTCAAAAGCCGCGAGCCTCCCGCCGCTTCATGTATTCCTGCAAACTGATTTCCGGACCAAGGGCACCGATCATCCGGTCGTAGTCGTCGTTCGTCGCATGGTTCATCTTCTCGCGCATCGCGCTCGCCTGTTGAAATTCGAGGCCGAAGGTGGCCCGCAGCAGGGCCCGGTAGTCGGAGCCCTCTAGGAGGGACCGCGCCGCCATGCCTCCCGTGATCACCGAGTACCGGAAGCCGAACCCGGCGACGGCATCTTGGAATCCGCCGGCCTCGCCGGCGACCAACGTGCCCTCTCGGACGGCCCCGGAAATGGGATCCGGAGCAACGTACGCCCGGCCGAGGATCCGTCCTACCCGCTTCCCCGATCCGACGATCTCGCGGATCCAGGGAAGATCGAAGGCGTTCTCGGTCCTCGCGAGGAGTCGGTCGAAGTCCAGCTCGCTCCAGGACACGCTGTACATCGAGTGGAATCCGATCCCCGGCGTGATCGCGAAGTATCCTCC
>VBLS01000100.1 GCA_005878635.1 Methanobacteriota archaeon
GCGGTCTCCGGGGACACGGCGAACGGCTCCGGGTATAGGGCCTGCCCCTCCACCGTCTCGCTCTCGATCTCGAGGCTCGAGACGCCGGTGTGGAGCAGGATCGGTGCGACGCGGATGCCGGCCTTTTCCAGCGCCTCTCGAATCCGAGGCGTGATCGGACGGGCGGCGGAAGGCATCTCCGCGCTGCCGGGGACGCGGGAGAAGAGGGTCTGGTAGACGTCCATCGGCCACGCCTCGGTGTAGCCGTAGTGGATCGGTCCTCCTCGTTCTGCGATCATCGAGTCGAACGGACGGTCCGCGAGCGCGAACCAGAGCCGCGGGATTCCCGGATATGGTGATAAGAGGCGGACCGTCGCGGCTCCGATTCGGAGTTCTTCCGCGGGCTCGATCGGAAGGGGGCCGGGCTTTCCCGCCGTCCACCGAGGTTCCGCGATCCAGAGGTCGGACCGGAATCGGGTGCAAAGGTTCAGGAAGATTGAACCGAGGCGTCCTTCGGCGGGCAGGCTCGCGGGGATCGCTGCGCTCTCGTTGACGACGAGGAGATCGCCGCGGCGGAGGAACGTCGGGAGGTCCTCGAACCGAGCGTGGTGGTGCCCGTCGGGCCCCGTGACCAGGAGGCGAATGTCGTCCCGCGACCGGCCCCGCACCTCTGGCGGTTCGCGGGCGAAGACCCGCTCCGGTCGCTCGAAGACCAGCTCGGTCGTCTTCACGCGGGGACCTCCCACACCGCGGCCTGCGCTTGATAGCGCATGCCGCTCACCTTCATCGGCGGCTGCGAGAGGAGCCACGCCCAGAACGGCAGCGTGACCTCGGGCGTGGGGCGGTCCGAGATGTCCTGCCCCGGATAGGCGTCTTGGTGCATCTTCGTGCGCATGTCGCCGGGATCGACGCTGACGACCGCGATCCCTAGGTCCTTCAATTCGGCGGCCAGGGTCTTGGACACGAGGTCGAGGGCGGCCTTGCTCGCCCCGTAGACCCCCCACCCGGGGTAGCCCCCGATCGCTGCGTCGCTCGAGATGTTGACGACCAGACTGGTTCCCCGGCGGAGCAGGGGGAAGGCTTCCCTCACGAGGGCGAGCGGGGCCAAGGTGTTGACCTCGAAGACGCGGAGGAAGGTCTCCCGCGAGGCCTCGATGAGAGGCGGCAGCGGGGTGTCGCCGAGGTCCGAGGCGTTGTTGACCAGGAGGTCAATCCGCCCGTGGGCTGCCGCCGCCTCGAGCAGCCGATGACGGTCATGCGCATCCCCCACGTCTCCCGGGAGGGAGACGGCCGGCACGCCGGTGGCCGCGAACTCCGTCCCCGCGGCGAGCAGGGGCTTCTCGTCTCGGGCCATCGTCACGAGCGCATAGCCTTGCTTCGCGAGGAATCCCGCGAGGACCCGGCCGAGGCCGCGGCTCGCTCCGGTGACGAGGGCGACTTTGTGGGATTGGGGGAGGGACGCCATGATGCGACTCGCTTTCCCTCTCCATGCGAGGCCGTCGAAGATATCCTTTACCGATTACAAAGGATACAAAAGAGCCCGAAGAGAGGTCCATGCCTACCGCGGACGATAATACTGAGGATACGCTCGGACGTAGTATTCTTGCCAGTCCTTCCACGCCTTCTTTTCCCGGTCCTGCTCCTTCATGCGGGACGTGACCGCGAGGGAGCAGAGGGCCGCGATGCCCAGGATCACGAGTCCGGTCGTGGTGAAGACGGAGACACCGCCGACGAGCCAGCCTTGCAACGCGGCGTAGGAGCCGAGGAGCACGACGACGATCGTGAAGGTGATTGATCCGGCGATGCGCCGTGTGATCCAGCCCATCGAAGGACGCCGTTCCCGGGCCGCACTTAAAGGATTCCGCACAGAAAATCATCGGTGCCAATTCTTAATGGCCGCGTTCGAATATTCAAGAGTCTCTCGATTGGCCTCTGGACTTGTTGCCTCGTTCCGCTCGGTAGCCGTCGTAGGTCATTTCATTCGGGTAGCCCAAGAGCTACTTCGGGACCTGCTCTCCTTAGGCCATCGAGGTCATATTCCTCTAGAATGGCGCACTCCCCTCCGTTGCGGGTGGATCATGCAATGTTGCGGCGTGTGGATTCTTCCAGGCAAACTATCCTTGTATCTGCGGGAGACTCATCGAGACATTGTTCAGAGGACCTAACGTCTAACGACGGACCCCTTCTCTCTTCAGCCTGATCGCAAGTTCCGCGATAGGGAAGCCGAGGGCTGTTTGGACCAAGCTCTCCTGGCGAACTCGCAGAGTGACGATAATCATCGTTCCAAAAACGATGACAGCGTCGAGAAGGCTCAGGACAAGCAAGTCGCGAACTCCGAGTGCCGGAAGGACCCAGATTCCAACGACGAGCCAAAGTAAGTACACGATGAGGTATGTCAGTGCCCAGCGGCGGGCCACCGGATTTCCTCCCTGACGCCCATAGCATTCCAAATAGCTGATTTTCATCCGTGTAAGTTCAGCATGCTCGAGGCCCGTTTCCATGAGTTTTCGAAGCGTCGACACGCTTTCCAGAGCCCAACCGGTCGGGAGCCAAGTCGCAATGACCGCGGCGCCGACCAGCGCGTACCGGCGCCACTCTCCGGGAGGGGAATCCAGCCATAGTCGGGCCCCTATCGCGATGGTCACAGCGAGGCCCAATCCTATCCAGAACCAAGCTACGAAGAGTCGCTCCCACGGCCCTCCTGAGCGCCAGACAATCTTCCAGAATCGAATATGGTGTGAGCGACCAGTGCGATCCGAGGACGGATCAGCAGCCGGATGCATAGTAGTCCATTATGTCAAGTGAGAGGAAAAGGGCTGCCAATCCCAGAGTAAGCCAAATCGTTTCGATCCGAAAGGCTGGAGCGCAGGCCCGGATAGACCGATCCCAACACCCGCTCGACAACCTGATTTGCAGCGCTCTCCGGAGCCCCGTCGTTTGCGACCTTTTCTCCCCCTCTCGCTCGGCCTCTCACTTGGCTTCCGCGACAAGAATCCCTGTGCCATGAACCGTCTCAGTATTTGAAACTGGTATCCTGCTCGCCTCGGCCACCGTGATGCCCCTGCAGATCGGAGGGATCCGCATGCTTCGCGTGAGTGGCAGAAAGTATATGCGGTAGGAATTCCTACTAGAGGGTAGGAATGAAGCGCAAGCTGGGCCCCAAGGGTCAAGTCGTGATCCCGAAGGACATTCGCGAGAAACTCCGTCTCACGGAGGGAGAGAACCTGACGTTCGAGGTCTTGGACGACGCGATCTTGGTCCGACCCGAGCCGAGCCCCGAGGATTTCGTCGAGCGTTTCCTCTCCGTGAAGAGGAAAAAGCCTGGAAGGCGCGGGGATTGGAAATCGGTCCTCGATGAGGAGTACAGGGTTCCCGGTCGCTAATGTACGCGGACGCAGGTCTGTTTCTCGTGCCGATGCTGTATGAGTACCGCGTCCCCGCGGCCGCGTCGGCTGCGCGGCTGCTCGAATCCGTTGCGAGGGGGAGTCGGAAGGTATCCACCTCGACCCTGACGTGGGACGAGGTTGTATATGTCGTCCGGCGGGTCCTGGGGGTCGAAGATTCGATTGCGAAAGGCGCGGGCCTGCTGGCGTTCCCGAATCTTGTATGGCTCCGGGTCGATCTGGCGGTGCTGCGCCGCGCGGCGGATCTCTACCAGTCCCTTCCGATGCGTCCGCGGGATTCGATCCATGCAGCGGCCGCACTCGAAGCGGGAGAGCGGGAGATCCTGAGCGAGGACCGCGTCTTCGACCGAGTTTCCGGCCTCCGCCGCGTCTGGCCTCCGCCTTAGGGCTTCTCGATTGGCGTCCGCACGAGATTCCCCCACTCGGTCCAGGAGCCGTCGTAGTTCCTCACATTCGGGTAGCCGAGCAGGTACTTCAGCACGAACCAGGTGTGGGATGACCGCTCGCCGATCCGGCAGTAGGCGATGACCTCCTTGTCCGGCGTCACACCTTTCGGCTCGTACAGGGCCTTCAGCTGCTCGGGCGTCTTGAAGGTCCCGTCCTCGTTGACAGCTTGCCCCCACGGGATGTTCTTCGCGCCGGGGATGTGCCCGCCGCGCTGCGCATGTTCCGTCGGGTATTCCGGCGGGGCCAAGATCTCCCCGCTGAACTCCTTTGGCGATCGCACGTCGACCAGGACCTTGCCTGCTTGCCGGTACGCCTCTCGGACGTAGGGCAGGTAGACTCGGAGCCTCTCGTCCGGTTCCTTCGCCCGGAAGGTGGCCTCGGGGAACGAAGGGATGTCCTTCGTCACGGGCAGGTCCTCCTCGATCCACTTCCGGCGACCGCCGTTCAGGAGGACGACGTTGTCCACTCCGTAATACTTGAAAACCCAGAAGGCGAACGCCGCGAACCAGTTGTTGAAATCCCCGTAGAGGACGATCTGGTCCTCATTGGAGATCCCCAGACGCCCGAGGAGTGCCTCGAGCCCCTCCTTCGAGACGATGTCCCGGGTCACGGGATCGTTGATGTCCTTGCGCCAGTCGATGAGCGCGGAACCGGGGATGTGGCCCAGGTTGTAGTTCGCCGTGGGATCGTAGTCCACCTCGACGACCTTGACATTCTGATTCCCAAGGGTGCCTTTCACGAAGCTCGTGTCGACCAAGACTTCCGGATGCGCGTATGCCGCCATGCGATGTTCCTCGGGCGGTCCGAAGTAATACGGTGTTATATTACTTGCGGGAAAGTCTATTCCGATGCGCATTTCCGCGAGGATGTGGGCACTCCTATAGGAATTCGTCTTGGTACGCTGGCACGATCCCGCGGGCTGTCCGTCCGGGTTTATTACCCCACTCGACGATGCCCCTCCCGGAGGGGTGCGAGGGCCGTCGCGCCTCGACGAGGGGGAGGGACAGATGCACGGCCGTCGCGGAGTTTTGATTGCCATTGGTGTGCTCGCACTTTTGACCGGTTCGTCTACGGGAGCCTTCGCGCTCGTGGAC
>VBLS01000010.1:0-17064 GCA_005878635.1 Methanobacteriota archaeon
TCGACAGCGGTCCCGGGGCCTCCGCCAGCGGCGGATGGTATGATTCCGGCACCACGGTCGTCGCGCGGTTGTCGAGCGGTACCGTCCCCCTTTCGGCGGGAGCTCGATCGCAGTTCCTCCAGTGGGTCGGCGACGCGGCGGGGAACGATCCGAGCGGTTCGTCGGCGGTCGTCATGGATCGGCCACGGAACGTCGGCACGCGGTGGACGACGGAGTACCTTGTCACGGTGACGAGTGACGTCGGATCGGTCGAGGGCGGCGGTTGGTACGCAGCGGGCTCTCAGGCGACGTTGCGGGCGCCGGCCGATCAAACGAGCGGCGGACAATCGTATTCCTTCTCCGGTTGGACGGGCGATGTCACCTCGAAGGAGACGTCCGTCACGGTCACGGTGGATCATCCGATGTCCGCGCGAGCGACGTACTCATCGACTACGATCCTCGGCGGGGTCTCCGGGACCACCGCAGGGCTAATCTCCGTCTTGGTTGTCATCGCTGTCGTGGTGGCGCTCGTCGTGTGGCGCAGGAGTCGACGCCGGGGGGAGTGAGACAGGAGGCGCGCGCCGAACCCGCGCCTCTTTAGCTTTTTTGTACCGCCCGTAGGTCGTCAGGATCAGCAGGCCACCGACGAAGAATGCGCCGGCGGAACAAATCGCCCGCCACGACTCGAGCGCCGGGTCGAGCCCGGCGGTGACGTAGAAGTTGATCGACGTCGCGATCACGAAAAGCCCGATGAAGATCGGCGTCCAGACGCCAAGGACCGATCGGACGCGCTCGCTCCTCATCGGCTCATCAAACGGATGATGGCTTCGGCGGGCTCGCCACCCGCTTCCTCGAGGGCCTTGCGCGCGTCCTCTTCGGAGACTCCGGCCTTCTCCGCGACGAGTTTCACGTCTTCGTCGGGGATGGCGGGAGTCGTTGTGCCTTCCGTCTTCTTCGCATCCGCGCGGTCCCGCACGATCGGTTCGCCGACGACGGTCCAGATCTTCTGTCCCTGGGCCGTCATCGCGGTGACGTTCGGGTCGCGGATGACGTACTCCTTCGTGGCGGTCCGGATCACGACCTCCTCGACTCCCGCGAGTTCCTCCTGTTCAATCCCGAGCCGCTTCATCGCTTGACGCATCTGTCTCGGGTTCACGCGACCGCCCGGGATCATGGAATCACGCGGGATTGATGGACGGGCTTGGATAAAGGTTCTGCGCATCCTCGATGCGCGCGTCCTCCGTCATACGTTTAAATAGCCCTCGCCTCATGGAATTGGCGTGCGCGTCGCCGTCGTGTTCAAAGACCGGTGTCAGCCCAAGCGCTGCCATCTCGAATGCATCGCTTTTTGTCCGCCCCAGCGCACCGGCACGGAAGTCATCTGGATCGATCCCGAGACGACCAAGGCCGCGATCAGCGAGGAGACCTGCATCTCTTGCGGGATCTGCCTGCCAGCGGGGGCACCGATTTCGACGGACTCCGGCATTGTCGACATCGACCGGATGACGGTCGGCACGCGGGTTCTCACCCACGCGGGGCGTTATCGAGCCGTCACCGGCGTCCAGACCCGAATCTACGACGGGACACTTTTTCGAATTCGTGTCACCGGCCAACCCGATTCGCTCGAAGTGACGGAGGAGCATCCGATCCTCGCCGTTCGTCGACGGTCGATCAAAGGAGGCCGAAGACTCGAAAAGGCGGTTGGGGTCATGCGATGGGTCCGACCAACCGAGCTGAAGGTCGGCGATTATCTTGTGAAGGCCCGGAGCCGCGACGTGGGAACGAACGATTCCTGGGACGTCGACATTCCGATGGTCCTCGGGGGCGGAAGGCATCCACAGTGGTCCGAGCAGTTGATTTCAGTTCCGTTGACGCCAGACCTAGCGAGACTCGTGGGCTACTACCTCTCCGAAGGCTCCGCCGATGATCGTCGGCTTGTGTTCTCCTTCCACGAGAAGGAACAGAACTATCGGAACGACGTGCGGCACATCGTCCATCAAGTGTTCGGGCTTCAGGGGTATGAAACGAAGAACAGCGGCCTTGGCCGGAACGTTCGGTACGACTCGGCGGTGCTCGCCCGGGTGTTCGGTTCCCTCGGGCGACAGTGCGACCAGAAACGCATTCCTGCGACGTTCAGGTCGGCCCCGAGGGCCGTCCGCGAAGAGCTAGTTCGCGGGTTTTGGAGGGGCGACGGACACTGGGGTTACCATCGCAATTACTTCGGGATTGTCACCACGTCGCGTCACCTTGCGTACCAATTGCAAGAAATCTTGGGCAGTCTCGGAATCGCTGCCGGGGTAACGGCGCGTTCCCCTCCGGGCAAGCGTCGCGTGTACCGCCTTACAGTAACCGCTGAATTTTCGACACAATTGTCGCGGATACTTCAAGTCCGCTTTTCCGACAGTCGTAATCGAAAGGCCAGTCACTATCTCGTGGACCAGGAGTTCGTTTACTCCCCGATCCGGAGCATTGAATCTCGACGGGTGGAGGGCTTGCAGGTTTTCAATCTCGAAGTCGAGGAGGACCAGACATATACGGCGGCCGGGGAGATCGTCCATAACTGTGTCCGCAAATGCCCTTTCGACGCGATTCGGATCATCGGCCTCCCTGAAGCACTCAAAGAAGAT
Source organism: Methanobacteriota archaeon (assembly GCA_005878635.1). Taxonomy (GTDB): domain Archaea; phylum Thermoplasmatota; class Thermoplasmata; order RBG-16-68-12; family RBG-16-68-12; genus RBG-16-68-12. Next base: position 2,607 of record VBLS01000010.1, read on the forward strand.
CTCGTCCATCAGTACGGGAAGAACGCCTTTCGACTGTTCCGGATCCCGGTCCCGAAGAAGGGCGAGGTGATCGGCCTCCTCGGGCCGAACGGGATCGGCAAGACGACCGCGGTCGGCATCCTCTCGGGCGAGACCGCCCCGAACCTCGGCCACTACCGGCGGAAGAAGCCGCACTGGGACGACGTCCTCGAGTACTTCAAGGGCACGGAGGTCCACGGCTACCTCGAGAAGATCGCCCACAAGGGGCTCACGACCGCGATCAAGCCGCAGTACGTCGACAAGCTGAGCAAAGTGTATTCCGGCAAGGTCCGGGATCTCCTTCGGAAGATCGACCATCAGGGGAAACTGGCCGAGCTGATCACCTCGCTGGAGCTCGGTTCCTTCCTCGATCGGGACATCGGACAGCTGTCCGGCGGCGAACTCCAACGGCTTGCGATTGCCGCGACGATGCTCAAAGACGCCGACGTGTATTTCTTCGACGAGCCCTCGTCGTACTTGGACATCTATCAGCGGCTTAAGGTCGCGAAGGTGATCCAGTCGCTCTCGAAGGAGAAATACGTCGTCGTGGTCGAACATGACCTCGCGGTCCTCGATTTCCTCGCGGATACGGTCTTCCTGATGTACGGGGAGGAGGGCGCCTACGGCATCATCGCGCAGCCCCGGCCGGTCCGCACCGCGATCAACGTGTATCTCGGCGGCTATCTGAAGGAGGAGAACATTCGGTTCCGGGAACGGGAGATTCGCTTCGACGTCCGCCCTCCGCGGGCCGACTGGAAGGCCGAGACCCTCGTGGCATTCGACGAACTGACGAAACGATACGAGGGCTTCGAGCTCGTCGTCCACCCCGGCCGCCTCCGCAAGGGAGAGGTCGTCGGCGTCGTCGGGCCCAATGCGACGGGGAAGACGACCTTCGTGAAGATGCTCGCGGGGGAGGAGGCGCCGACCTCCGGGGCGGTGCAAGGCAAGTGGCAGGTGTCGTACAAACCCCAGTACCTCGAGGCGGTCTACGAAGGGACCGTCGGGGACCTGCTTCGAAGCGCGGTCGGCAAGAAGGCGGATTCGGGATACTTCGAAACGGAGATCCTCCAGCCCCTGAAGGTCAAGGGCATGATGGAACGCGACGTGTCCACCCTGTCCGGCGGGGAACTGCAACGCGTGGCGATCGCCCTCTGCCTCGGACGCGACGCGGACATCTACCTGCTCGACGAACCATCGGCCTACTTGGACTCCAACCAACGGATGGAAGCGGCGCGGACGATCCGGCGAGTCATGGAACGGGAAGCCCGCACGGGGCTCATCGTGGATCACGACGTGTACTTCCTCGACATGGTCTCGGACAGCCTGATGGTCTTCTCCGGCGACCCGGGCCGGCGCGGCGTCGGCGAAGGCCCCTTCCCCATGCGTGAGGGGATGAACCGATTCCTGAAGATGGTTGGCATCACGTTCCGGCGGGATGCGGACACGAACCGGCCACGGATCAACAAGCTCGACTCGCGGCTCGACCGTGAGCAGAAGTCCGCGGGCGAATACTACTACGCCACCGAGGAGACGCTCGAAGCTTCGTGACGCCGTCTAGGTCGACGGGGCCAGGAGGCGTCCGCGGCCCTCGGCGGCGGGTTCTCCATCCTCGATGACGGCCTCGCCCCGCAGGTAGACCGCGGTCGGGAAGCATCCTTCCATCCCTTCAAATGGCGTCCAGCCGCATTTGTACCGGAGCCGTTTCGCCCGGATGGTGTCGACCCGTCGCGGGTCCACCGCGATGAGGTCCGCATCCCGGCCCACTTCGATGGCCCCTTTCGGGACGCCGAGAATTTCCGCGGGTCGCGATGCCATTGCCGCGACGACCCGACCGAGGTCGAGGTCTCCGGCCCGGGAGCGACGCATCAGGAGGGGAAAGGACGTGGCGACGCCGGGAGCACCGGCCGGCGCTTCGTCGAAAGCGGCCTCTTTTTCCTCGAGCGTGTGCGGCGCGTGGTCGCTCGCGACGGCGTCGATCCGGCCGTTGCGGAAGGCGTCCCACAGCGCTTCGCGGTCTGCGGGAGATCGAAGCGGCGGATTCACTTTTCCCTGCGTCCCGAGAGTCCGCGAAGTATCGAGGAAGAGGTGCAGCGGTGAGGCTTCGCAGCTGGCGCCCGACGGCAGTGAATCGAGGCCTTCGCGCGATGTCACGTGGGCGACGTGGATCCTTGCGTTTCCTCGGACCCGTGCAAGGAGGGCCAAGGCGCTCGTCTCGGCCTCCTTCGGTCGCGCCTCCGCATGGTCCGCAAGAGAGACGACTTTGCGCGCTCGGAATTTGGCGGGATCCTCCGCATGGACCACGACGAGTTTGCGATTCGTCTCCGATTCCCGGAGGATGCTCTCGAGTTCGGGGGGCCGGACTTGCAGGTCGCCCGTCGAGGGGGCCATGTAGGCCTTGAACGCCGTCGCCTTCCGAAGTCGCACGACCGCCTCGCCGGATCTCGGCGCGGCATACAGGGCGTAGTCGACCGCGCCGCGGCCCTTGAGGGCGGACGCTTTTCCGTCGAGTGCGTCGGCGGTCGTGACCGGGGGCACCGTGTTCGGCATCTCCGCGATTGTCGTCACGCCTCCGATCGCCGCCGACCTCGTCCCGCTCGCGAAATCCTCCTTGTGCGTGAGCCCCGGTTCCCTCATGTGGACGTGAAGGTCCACCGCTCCCGGCAGGATCAGCGCGTCTCCGTGGTCGATCGACTCGTCCGCCCGGAGGGTCTTCCGGACGGCCGCGATCTTTCCGTCCTCGTCGATCCCGACGCTCAACGGGTCGAGGCGCCCGCGATACCAAACGCGACCGCTAATGACCCGCACGCGCCGCCTCCATCTTCCGGCGCACGATGGGCCCACGCGGTTGCACTTCGGTGAAGACCTCCGCTTGGAACGTGTAGACGCGGGTGGCGGGTTCGAGCCACGCATCCGGGAGGAGACCGGCCTTCATGCACGCCTGCGAGAGGAAGTCGGCCGCGTCGAAGTTCTCCTCGACGGCGACCTGAGGGAGCAGGAGGCCCCGGTACGGACCCTGCGCGACGCTCAACCCATCGACTCCAATTGTCACATGGGCGGGCAGCTCCTTCGGTTTCTTGACTTCGATCAGGCGAGGCGGCGTGAGGATGCTGACCTCGACCGTCACGGCGTCCAGTTCCTCGGGCCGCATCGGCGGGAACCTCGGGTCGTCGGTCGCCGCCGCCTCCGCCGCTTTCTCCACGGATTTCGTCAGGGGGAAGAAGGGCTGCGGGTAGCCGATGCATCCTCGAAGTTCTCCGCCCGGATGGGTGTTGATCGTCACAAAGGCGCCGGACTTCTCCTCGAAATGAGCGGGGACCTCGAAGGGCGGCATCCGCCGCCCGAACAAACGCGCCTCGATCGCAGCGCGCGCGATCCGCACCGCGAGGTCTCCGTCCGAATCCGCGTAGCGCATTCCTGTGGGAAACCGGGGCGCGCACTTTAACATTGTCGGCGTCGTTCTCGGCCCGCTCTCGCCCACGCAAAGCTTTATCGGACTCGACCTCACATCAACGAAACCGAATGCGAGCGCGCATCCCCGTCGTCGAGATCATGACGCCGAACCCCGTCACGATTTCTGGCGAGGCCACGGGCGCGGAAGCCGCGAAGGTGATGCGGGACAAGGACATCGGAAGCCTCGTGGTGGTCGATCGAGGGAACCCGACCGGAATCGTCACGGAACGGGACCTCGTGAAGAAGGTAGCGGCCTCGGACTTGCAGCCGAGCCGCGTCCGAGTCAAGGACATCATGACGTCCCCTCTGGTCGCGGTCCACCCGCATGAAGAGGTCGTGGAGGCCGCGAAGCTCATGTCGCAGCGGAAGATCCGCCGCCTCCCCGTCGTCGACGACGGCAAGCTCGTGGGGATGATCACGGAGAACGACATCATCCGAATCTGGCCGACCCTCATCGAGGTCACGAGGGAGTATGCGCGCGCGGGCCTCGAGGAACAATTCGCGAAGGGGATCGAGGGGCACTGCGAAGTCTGCGGCGTGTACTCCACGAACTTGATGTGGGATCGGAACTTGCTCGCGTGCCCGGAGTGTCGCGGCGGCTGAATGTCCCGCCCGATGGAGCCACGGGAATAACCAGCGCGGAAGTTTTATAGTCCGCCCTCAGGTTCGTGCGGCCCAGTGCCGCGCTCCGTGAAAGTCTCCCAGGAGGAGCTCGATTCTATCCGGAAACTGTACGAGAGCGTCATGTCGTACGCGTGCCACGGCCTCTTCTTCCGCGAAGGCATGGTCCTCGCGGAGGACGTGACCCGGAACCTGCCGCTCGGGGAAGATCCCCTCGAGGCGGGGAAGCAGGTGATCCTCGAACGCGGCTGGGCCGAGGACGTGCTTTTCACGGACTCCGGCGCCCGAGTGCGCGGTTCGATCGAGGCCATGCCGGGCGGGGAGATGGAGACTTGTCACCGCCTTCGCGGGATCCTCTCGAAACTGTTGGAGGCGAAGACGAAACATCGGGTCCGGCTGGCGGAAGTGGAGTGCGTCAGCACGGGAGCCCGCGAGTGCGTGTTCGAGCGGGAGGCGGGCGCATGAGCGCGGTCCTAGGAGAAATGGTCCACGCCCTCCGCACCGTGACGAAGGCGGAAGCGGTCGCGCTGATCCACCGCGACGGGGCCATCGTGGCGACCGCCCTCCCGGAAGGCATCTCGCAGGAGACCTTCTCGATCATGTGCGCTGCGATCCTGGGAGCCGGGATGACGGCGGCGACCGAACTCGGTCATGCTGCCCCGCATCGCGTCTTGATGGAGTCCGAGGATGCGACCTTCTTGATTCAGGAAGTAGGACGGCGGGCGATGCTCGTCCTCGTCGTCCCGCCGGAACGCCGGCTCTCCGATTTCGAGACGGCCTTGGAGCGGTTCTCTCAAGCCGCCTCCAAGGATTTGGGCTGAACCCTCCGAGAAGCCTTAATCCCTCCCTGCCGGTTCGTGGGCGCGGGCCCGTGGTCTAGTGGTTAGGATGCGACTCTTACAAAGTCGAGATCGTCGGTTCGATTCCGACCGGGCCCATGTTTTCTGCGGGGACGCAAGGCGTCAGACATGCCGTCGAAGGACGACGCCGATCACGCGTCGATAGAACGGCAAGCCGACGACGCAGCCGACGGTCGAGAGGACGGATCCGAGGCCGAGGGCGAACGAAGGCGGAAGGTACCGGAGGAAGTAACCCGCGGATCCGGCGATGCCCAGGAGCCAGAGGCCGACGATGGCGAACGAGGACGGCCTCAGGGCGAGCATACCAACCAGGAGGGCGGACAGGAAGGCCGCGAGATACCCGAGCGCTTCCCCCGACAAATGAAGGACGAGTCCTCCCCATGCGAGGAACGGGATCTCCATCGCTCCGATCAGGACCAATCCGAGCTTCCATTTCCAACGCACAACACCGCCTCACTGCCGGTAGTCTTCCGGTCGAAAGCCCAGGTCGACTTGGATGTCCCGCAAACGGCCCAGGTTCGTGCCGTCGAGCAGATGGATCGCGGCGTCGTCGACCCGGACGATGTCCTCGTCGAACAGAGGCCCGAGGAACCGCGCGCGGATGTCGTTGACCGGCATCCCTCCACAGAGCTCGTTGAAGGCGGGCACGACGATCGCCTCTTTCGGCAACTTCGGATATCGTTTGTGCTTCCGCAGGAACGGAACGCGCATCCAACACGGCACGATTTGACGATGGCCCATCGCGTCCCGGAACGCGGCCGCGGGATGGTTGTGGCCCATCACGAGCACCTCGGATTCCATGACCTTCTTGTACGGCCACGCATGTCCGTGACAGAATCCGGCGTCGTCGAGCCGGAACCCGTACGCGGGCTTGAACCGAACGTTCCGCGGCACGATGTGCTTCAACTGGCCGTCGTGGTTTCCTTGGGCGATGTAGATTTCCTTGAAGACGGCTCCGAGGTCTCGGAAGAACACGTACACATCGCGTCTTTCGCGCGACGCCATCTTCGGGACGAGGTGCTTGACGTCGCCGAGGATGATGAGTCGGCTCGCGCCGCGTCGGTCGGCGATCTCCGCGAGCTTGCGGCCCATGCCCTCCGCACGGCTCGGGATGCGGATGCCTTTCTCCTGCAATTCCTCTTCGAGGCCAATGTGGAGGTCGGCCACCACGAGGGCGTCGTCCGCCATGAGCACCGGCTCATCGGGGACCGGTTCGAGTTCCACGGTGCTCGAACGACCGAGTTCGCTTAATAACTGTGCGACTTGGACGACCCGCATCGCGCGCGAGCGATCAGAGGAACTTCGCGAGGACCCGTCCGAGGTTGTTCGCCACGTCGACGGACGTGAGGCCGTAGCTCTTGTCCTCGAACGCGAGGTCTCCGGCCGCCCCGTTCATGAACGCGGCGAGCCGCGCCGCGTCGTATGGCGTCATGCCCTTCGCGATCAGTCCCGCGGTCAGTCCGCACAGGACGTCTCCCGTCCCGCCGGTCGTCATGCCCGGATTCCCGGTGTAATTGAACTTCAGCCGGACTCCATCCGACACGATGTCGACCGCTCCTTTCAGGAGCACAGTCGCCCCGAGGCTCTTCGCAGCCTCCCGCACGATCGGTGCCCGCTCCTCCGGCCCAGCCGGCAAGGCCTTGCCGGTCAGGGTTTGGAACTCGCGGGAGTGTGGGGTCAGGACCACCTTTTTTCCGGCGAGGCATTTCGGATCGCCGGCGACGGCCTTGATCGCGTCCGCGTCGAGGACCATCGGGAGGTGGAGGCCTCGAACGATCTCGCGGATGGCGTCCAAGGTCCCTTCCACATCCCCGAGGCCAGGACCGATCGCGACCGCATCGGCTCGCGGGACGAGTTCGAGGATCTGCCGCAGGTCTTCGCGGAGGAGGCGGTGGCCGACCAAAGGATGCACGATGAACGTCGGCGAGTACCCGGCGACGACGGTCGCCGCCAAGGCCGGCGTCGCGATGTGGGCCAGATCGATGCCGACTCCGAACGCGCCGAAGGCGACCAAGGCGGGGGCCCCGGTGTACGGGCCTCCCGCGATCACGAGGAGCCGGCCGTTTTCCCCCTTGTGGCTCGACGCCTTCGGGATCGGATAGAGGAGGAACTCGCCGGGTCCGATCATCGTCACGACTTTTGACGGGATGCCGATGTCCACGATCCGGATTCGGCCGGAATTTTCCGGCGTCATGCCCTCCTTGGCGTCGTGGAGCGCGACGGTCACGGTGGGCCGCACCATCAGTTCCGTCCCGAATCCGCTCGGGACGTCCACGCTAATCACGGGCTTGCCCGAGGCGTTCACCTGTCGCAGGAGGGAGGCGAATGGCTCGCGGAGGCTCCCCTGCGCCCCGATCCCCAGGAGCGCGTCGATGATGAGGTCCGCCTCGGCGATCGCCTCTTCGCTCCGGTCGAGGCCCGCGAGGATCTGGGCGTCCCGGAGTCGTTCGAAGTTCGTCTGGGCCTCCTTCGTGTCGAACTGGTCGGGCGACCGGGCGAGCAGGACCGTGACCCGCGCGTCCTTCGCGAGATGGCGGGCCGCGACGAGGCCGTCGCCGCCGTTGTTACCGGTCCCGCAGAGGACGAGCACATGCTTGCCCGCGGCGCTGAACTCATTCCGGGCGACTTCCGCGACGGCCTTTCCCGCGTTCTCCATGAGATCCAAGATGGAGACGCCGAAGGACTGGGCGTTCCGATCGAGGACGCGCATCTCGAGCGGAGAGATCATCCGCCGCGGATTCGGCCGTCGCTAGTTAAACGTTGGCCGCGAGGTTAAGAACGGAGGCATGGTTCCCCCGGCGATGGACCTCGGGCCCCTTCGCCCGTACACGTGGGCGGTCCTCCTCGGCCTCTTCGTCCCCTTGAGCTGGATTCTCGACGTGATGTTCGGGCCGGCCGCGATCGTGTTCGCGACCGCCGGGATCGCCATCGTCCCGCTCGCCTGGTTCCTGGGACTTGCGACGGAGGAACTCGGCAAGCACGCCGGCCCCGGGGTCGGCGGTCTCCTCAACGCGACCTTCGGCAATGCGACCGAGCTAATCATCGCGATCTTCGCCCTGTCGAGCGGCCTCACGGAAGTCGTCAAGGCCTCCCTCACGGGCTCGATCATCGGGAACGTCCTCCTCGTCCTCGGAGTGAGCATGCTCGCGGGAGGGTTGCGCCACAAATCGCAGACTTTCTCGCGGGAGGCCTCCGGGATCCAGGTCACGATGTTCGTCGTCGCCGTGATCGCCTTGGTGATGCCGGCCCTCTACGCCCTGTCGACCGGGGCCGCGCAGGACGTCGCCTTGCAAGAGATGAGCCTCGGCATCGCGGGGATCCTTCTCGTGGCCTACGGCCTCGGACTCCTGTTCTCCCTCCGCACGCATCGCGACATCTTCAATCCGGTGACGGAAGTCGTCGAGGCGCCGCGATGGACGAAACGCTTCGCCGTCGGCGTCCTGGTCGTGGCCACGGCCCTCGTCGCCGTTGAAAGCGAACTGCTCGTCGGCTCGCTCGCGTCCGCGAGGGCCGCCCTCGGGCTCAAGGACCTCTTCATCGGGGTGATCATCGTGGCCATCGTTGGCAACGCCGCGGAGCACGGCAGCGCGGTCCTCATGGCCTGGCGGAACAAGATGGATCTCAGCGTCGCGATCGCGACGACGTCCACGACGCAGGTGGCCCTCTTCGTCGCGCCCGTCCTCGTGTTCGCCTCGCTCCTGACGGGCCGCCTCATGACGCTCAACTTCGAAATCTTCGAACTCGCGGCCCTCGCCCTCTCCGCGGCGGTCTTCGCGGCGGTCGTCTCCGACGGCCGAAGCAACTGGTACGAAGGGGCCCTTCTGATCCTCGTGTACGCGGTGATGGCGGTGGCGTTCTTCTTCCACCCGTGATCCCATGATCTCCCGCAAGACCCTCGCCTACGGTCTCACCGCGAACGTCGTCATCCTCGGGGTCATCTCCCTCTTCACCGACGTCAGCAGCGAGATGATCCTGCCGATCTTGCCGTTCTTCCTGACGCAGGTGCTCCTGGCGAGCCCGCTCGTCGTCGGACTCGTGGAGGGCACCGCCGACAGCGTCGTCTCATTCATGAAGATCTTCTCCGGCCAGTTTTCGGACGCCGCGGGGAAACGCAAGCGATTCGTCGCCCTGGGTTACGGACTGTCGACCGCGATGAAAGTCCTGTTCCCTTTCGCTCAGACCTGGCCCCAGTTCTTCGCGATGCGAATCGTCGAGCGCACCGGGAAGGGGATCCGCGACGCCCCGCGGGACGCCCTCCTCACCGAATCGACGCCGCGGGAGACGCGCGGGAAGGCTTTCGGCTTCCACCGGAGCATGGACACCGCCGGTGCCATCGCGGGCCCAATCGTCACGCTCGTCCTGCTGAGTACGGTGGCGGCCGCCTTGACGCTCAACGACGCGTACCGGCTCATCCTCGGACTCGCGGCGATCCCCGCCGTCCTCTCCGTCCTCGTCGTCCTCTTCGTCCGCGAGCCCGAACGGAAGCCCCAGAAACGGCAATCTCTTCGGATGACCTTCCGCGGGATCCCCACGCCTCTCCTCGTCTTCATCGGGATCGCGGCGGTTTTCTCCTTCGCCGATTTCTCGTACGTCTTCATCCTGCTGCGTGCGGGCCTCGTGTACGGGACGACGATCGCGATCCTCCTCTACGTCTTGTACAACATCGTCTACGCCGCCCATGCGTTTCCCGCCGGGATTCTCTCCGATCGCTACGGTCGAAAGCCGGTGGTCCTCCTCGGGTATATCGCGTTCGTCGCCATGGCCGCCCTCCTGGCCCTCTCCGCCGACCTCAAAGTCCTCGTCCTCGGATTCATCCTCTATGGGTTGAGCTACGGGATGGCGGAGGGCACCCAACGCGCGCTCGTGGCGGACTTTGCGCCGCCGGAGACGAAGGCCACCGTCCTAGGGGCCTACCACACGAGCGTCGGCGCGGTGAAACTCGGCTCGGGTCTGGTCGCGGGATTCCTCTTCACGATTCAGCCTCAGGCGACGTTCCTGTTCGGCGCCGTGGTCGCGGCCGGCGCCACCGTCGCGCTCTTCCTCTGGCGGCCTCCGGCTAGGTCCTGAGTTTCCGGCCGAGACGGCGTTCCACGTCCTTGACTTTCGCGTCGAGCTGTCCGGAGACGCCTTTGCGATCGTCGATTTTCAGGATCGTCGACACGCGTTCGCAGTCCTCCGCGACCGCCTTGTGGCATCGGGCGACGAGTTTCAGGACGTCGTCGAGTTCGCCCTCGACGACCGTGCCCATCGCGTTGAGTCGGTACGGTAGGCCGCTGCGGTCGACGATGTCGAGGCACCGTGCGACATAGGCGCCGACGCTGGCGCCCTTCCCCACGGGAGTCACGCTGAATTCGGCGACGGTCATAGGGAGTTCCCGTCAGACTGATATGCCGTCGGCCATTTGCAAGTTGTGGGGCGATCGAACTTCACGTTCTTAGCCGGGACAAGGTGAAGGTCGCCTCAGCCTCGCACCGCGCGCAGAAGGCCCGTCCCTTGCGGTCCGTGTCCTCCAACTTCTCCGAGAAATGCATCACGCAGTCGGGGTTCGCATCGTCATGGTACAGCCCGAAGGTGTGGCCGAGTTCATGGATCGCCGTCTTGGCGGATCGTTCCATCAGCTTCTCCGGTCCGTCGTTCCCGAATCGAGCGATCGAGATTACCGCAAAACGATCTCGGATTGTCGCGTGACCGAACACGAAGTTGAGGCCCCCGTCGTAGAGGTCGACATCGGTCACGGCGAGGACGCGGTCGCCCGGCTCTCTCGCCAGGGCTTTCTCGAACTCGGAGGCGAGGTACTGGACCTGGCCCTCCCGCTTCCGGGAGGTGAAGGTGCCGGGGACGGTCGCCGCGGCGGAGAGGCTCACCTGGCCGATTTCGTCGAGCTCGTCGCGGAGATACTCGAGGAGTCGGGGATCGACGTTCCCGTAGGGCTTGATCGTGAGGATCAACCTTTCACGACCCCCAGAGGGACCATCCGGGCGACGATCTTCGTCAGGCCCGCTCCTTCGGCGACTCGGACGACGTCCTCCACGTTCTTGTAGGCACCGGGGGCCTCTTCGACGATCCCCGCGCGGGACGCCGCGTGGACGTAGATCCCGCGCCGCTCGAGGGACTGGAGGACCTCGCTCGGCGAATAAGCCCGCGTCGCGGCCTTCCGCGACATCTGGCGGCCGGCCCCGTGGCAGCTGGAGCCGAACGATTGTTCCATCGCGGCCGGCTGGCCGACGAGGACGAAGGAGCAGGTGCCCATGTCGCCGGGGATGAGGACAGGTTGCCCCACGTCCCGGTAGGTCGCCGGCGTCTCCGGGTGACCGGCCGGGAAGGCCCGGGTGGCACCCTTGCGGTGCACGAGGACCTTGCGCCGACCGCCCTCCGCGACGTGTTCCTCGACCTTGCCGATGTTGTGACACACGTCGTAGACGATCCCCATCCCGAGGGCGTCCGCGGGACGCCCGAGGACGTCCGCGAAGGCGTTCCGCACCCCGAAGGTGATCAGCTGCCGGTTGTTCCACGCGAAGTTCGCGCCGCAGCACATGGCCTTCCAGTAGTCCTGTCCTTCCTTCGAGCCGATGGGGGCGCAGGCCAACTGTAGGTCGGGCAACTCGATCTTCTCCCGCTTCACGACCCGTTCGCATACGTCGATGTAGTCCGTCGCGATCTGGTGTCCGAACCCCCGGGACCCGGTGTGCACCATGATCGCCACGCTCCCGACCGATTCGAGCCCGAACGCCTTGGCGGCGCGTTCATCGTACACCCGGTCGACCTTCTGGATTTCCACGAAATGGTTGCCCGCCCCCAGGCTGCCCACCTGGTCCTTGCCCCGCGTGGTGGCGCGGTCGCTGACCCGGGAGAAGTCGGCGTCCGGCAGGCGACCTTTCGCCTCGATTTGGTCGGGATCCTCTGGCCACGCGTACCCTTTCCCGACCGACCACTCGATTCCGTCCGTCGCCATCTTCGACAAGTCCTGTCGCGAGATCTTCACCAGACCTCCCTCGCCGACGCCGCTCGGGACGTTCTTGAAGCAGGCGTCCGTCAAGGCCCGAAGGTGCGGCCTCACCTCGGATTCCGTCAGGTTCGTCCGGATGAGCCGTACACCGCAGTTGATGTCGTATCCGATCCCGCCCGGGGAAATCACCCCGTCCTCGTAGTCGAACGCGGCGACCCCGCCGATTGGAAATCCATAGCCCCAGTGAATGTCGGGCATCGCCATCGATTGGCCGACGATCCCCGGCATCGTCGCCACGTTGGCGACCTGTTCCGGAGCCCGGTCTTGGCGGAGCAGCGCGAGCAACGGCTCATCGATGAAGATGAGGCCGTCCGTCCGCATTTCACGTTTGTAGGTCCGCGGAATCTGGTATCGAAAGCGGTCCACCTTTTCCAAGGGACCGTTCCAGCCGTCGACCATTGGCACCGGGAGGAGGAACAAACGGAAGAGTGCACATAAACGTTCTTGCGTCCTTTGAGAGGCAGTCGCAAAGTATATGGTCGGCCATGTCATCGTATGCCACGGGTTGGGACGAGCTCGGGGACCACTGCTCTCGCGCCGCCTTCGGGTGGGCATATGCGGCCGGGATTCGCGGGCCGAGGAAACCCTGATGCGGGGGAGGGATCGGGGACGATGCGGCCCGGCGAGCGGCCTGAGCTCGTCGCTCCCTTTTCCCTGAGACGCAATTGACCGGCCTTCAGAGGGAGACCGGTCCTTCGACGGACGCCCTAGGCGCGGGCCTCGCCGATGCCCATGATCGCTTCGCGAATGAGGCGCGCCCCGAGCAATGCCGTCTGGCCGAAGTCCCAGGCGGGGCTGACTTCGTTTAGGTCCATGCCAACCAGATGCGGAGCCAGCATGCCCACCAGCGTCTTCACCTGGAAGGGCGAGAGGCCGAACGGCTCCGGGTTCCCGACCGCGGGGGCGTACGCGGGATCCACTCCGTCCATATCGACCGTCAGATAGATCTTGTCCCGGTTGACCGCCTTGAGCGCCCGCTCGGCTCCCCACGTCATGCCCCGATCGTGGATATCGTACACGCTGACATAGGTGAGGCCCAACCGTTCGAGGTCTTCCCGTTCCTGGCGGCTGTACGAACGGACGCCCAGGTACACGATATGCTCCACGCCGACGTGGTCCGCGATCCGGCGAGCGCTGCAGGCGTGCGACCAGGAATCGTTCAGGTAGGAGTCGCGGAAATCCAGGTGGGCGTCGATCCCGAGGACGCCGATATCTTTGGGGAACGCGCGGACGACCGCAGGCGCGAGGCTGTGCTCGCCGCCGATGACGATCGGAATCTTCCCCGCGCCGACGATGTCGGAGGCCCGCTGGGTGACGCCCGCGACCATGTCGACGGTGGGACCGTACGCCGGGGTATCGCCGAGGTCGGCGACGGGGACGTCGAGCAAGTCCCGCTGGTGATCCATCATGTAGGTCTCGAAGTTGTACGAGGCTTCCCGGATCGCACGCGGTGCGAACCGAGACCCGCCGCGGAAGGAGCAGGTGTGATCGTAGGGCACGCCGAACAGGGCGATGCGGGCGGCGTCGTACTTCGCGACGGCGTCCGCGAAGTGGGGCGCGGCCATCCGGAGGCCGCAACGGCGTGGGCTTATTTGAGGACGAGGCCCCTCAATTCGTCGTCAGCTGGCGGCGGCCGAGCGTCTCCATGTACATGACCTCTTGGCCCGGCTGGATTTTTCCTTGCAACCCCTCCGGCACGGGAAGCTCGAACGTCTGGTACGTGGACATGTCCATGAGCTGTACGACGTTGCCGCGCATCGACAGGATCTGCGCCTTCCTCTTGTCGATCATCGGGACGCGGACCTTGTGGGTCACGGGGTGGACGATCGATCGCTTCTGACCGTCGAAAAGGCCGACCACCTCGAGGCGGGCCTTCGCCTCGCCGTGTTTCCCGGGCTTCGAGGTCTGGATGCTGAGGATCCGACACGGTTCGTCATCGACGACGATGTACCGGTTCACTTTGAGTTCCCGGATCTCCGCCTGCTCCCACGACATCGAGATTCTCCGGCGGCGATACTGGCAGTTGCTTAAAATGTTTCCTCAGCGGCGCCGACCTTTTCGCGATCCATGTTTCTTTCGCGGCGGATTCCGAGCCGGACGAACCGGTGGCTCGGCCTTGCGCCGACGGATTTCTTCGACGGACGCATCCAAGTCGCGGAGGAGGTCCGGCGCGATGTGTCGCTTCGTGTAGGCGTCGGCGCGCGCGGCCATCGAGATGCGACCGGCGAGCATTCGCGCGAGGGCCCCCCGCTGCCACCTCGGGGCGCGGTGGACGAGGGGATGTTGGAAGAGCACTCCATGTTTCGGAGGCCGCGACCCGGTCCGCAGATGCCGGAAGAGAGCGCGCTCCGCTCCCAGCAATTGGACGGTGCCCGTCGGAGCGCGAGCGAGTTCCTCGACGCCTCCCGCCAACGTGACGAGCCGCGCGGCGATGAGGGGTCCCGCGAGCTCGGACACATTCGGCGCGAGCTCTCGGACGGATCGCTCTACATACGCTTCGATG
>VBLS01000010.1:17196-25678 GCA_005878635.1 Methanobacteriota archaeon
GGAGAGCTCCGGGAAGTGGAGCCCGTACCACTCCCGAAGGCGTTCGACGATTGCGTTCTCGTGCTCCTGCATCTCGTCGAGGGCGCCGACCGCTTGGCGGAGATGGTCCTCGGGGCCCACCGCTTCCCGCATCCGTTCCTTCGCGAGGCGGACCATCGCCGCGTGGAGGAGGTCCCGACCGTACCCGAACGGTTCCGGATCGAGGAACGGCGGCCGCTCCTTCGTCCGGTTTCCGCCCGCCCGTTCCAGCCGTGGCTCGAGGACGAAGACCTCGTCGCTCAAGGCCATGAGGTCCCGCTCCTCAGGCAGAATTTTCCAATCCTCCACGAGGCTGAGTCGCTCCGCGATGGCCTTCTCGTCCTTCGGGAAGAGTCGCTGGTGGACGACCGTGCCTTCGTCCAGGAGGAACGAGCCGAACCAGGTCGTGACAAGCAGCACGCTGTCGCGAAAAGGCTCGGTCGGTAAAAGCGTATGCGCTCAGCGAGCCTTCTTGCGCTTCCCTTTCTTCGAGGTCCCCGTCTTTGGACGCAGCGGGGCCTTCGTCACCGAACCCAGCTGGGCGGGCTTCCAAATGCCGGTTTCCGTGATGAAGCCCGTGATGTACTTCGCGGGCGTTACGTCGAAGGCAGGGTTCCGCGCCGGACTCTCCTTCGGGGCGATCGGCTGCCCATCGAGATGGAGGACCTCCTGAGGCGAGCGCTCCTCGATCGGGATCTCCTTCCCGGACGGCAAACCGAAATCGATTGTGCTCGTCGGCGCCGCAACGTAGAACGGGACGCGGTTTTCCCGAGCGATCACCGCCAAACCGTACGTCCCGATCTTGTTCGCCGTGTCCCCGTTCGCGGCGATTCGATCCGCTCCGAGCAAGACGAGGTCCACTTCGCCGCGGCCGAGGAAAGCCCCCGCGGCCCCGTCCGTAATGATGGAGTGCTCGATCCCTTCCTGCAAGAGTTCCCACGAGGTGAGCCGCGCGCCTTGCAACCGGGGACGCGTCTCGTCGACGTAGACGAAGAAGCGGCGCCCTTGCTCCTTCGCGACCCGCATCGGAGCCATCGCGGTCCCGTAGTCGACGGCCGCTAGGGCCCCGGCGTTGCAGTGGGTGAGGATCCTCGCCCCGTCCCGGATCAGCTTGGCGCCGTGCTCCCCGATTTTTCGGCACCGTTCGATGTCCTCCTCGGCATACCGGTCGGCGGCCGAAACCAGGTCGCCGCCGTCGGCCGCGGCCTTCAGCATATATTCGATCGCGAAGAAGAGGTCCTGCCCGGTCGGCCGTGTCTTCCGGAGTCGATCGGCAACCGCGTTCAGGTCGAGCCCTTGGAGACCCGCCTGGGCCAACCCGTACGCGGCCGTCGCCCCGATCGCGGGTGCGCCGCGGACAATCATGTCCTCGATCGCAACGGCGACGTCCTCTCCGTTCTTCGCTTCGTAAATCCGGAGGTCGAAGGGCAGGTAACGCTGGTCGATCAGCTTCACAAGTCCGTCCTCGAGCCAGACGGTTCTCAGCTCGCGCGCGGTGCCATCGAGGGTGACGTGCAAGAGGCTCCCCCTAGGGGCGGCGGAGGGAGGAGAGGAGGCTCGAGAGACCCGGCCGGCCCAATTCCCGTTTCATCTCGCGGGTGAGGGAGTCGTAGTAGGCCACCTGCTGGTCGACCTTGATCAACTCGTCGTCGAGGCGGCGACGCTCATCCGCCAGGCTCTGGAGCGCATCGAGGATCCGCCGCTCGCGCTGCCGCCATCGTTCCATCTCCCGCTCGATGCCGACGGGCCCGGGCAACCGCCTCACCTCCCCGGGACGATCGGGGGAATGGCGGTCCCGGCCTGGGCCCCCATCTGCCGATCGAGCAGGGCGCGGCCGAATTCCAGGATCTTGTTCCGCACCCCGTCGAGCTCTTTCCGGAGGACGGACCGGCGACGATCGACCTGACGGATCCGCTCGTGGATGCGCTTTCGGCGTTCCCGCCATTTCTTCTGTTCTTCCAAGGCGAGGAGGACGTGAGAGGAATCCATCGAGTGCTGTCCACTCCAGATGGTCCAGACTATTTAATCGTGCTGTCTCCGCTGTCATTCCTCTTTTATCTGGGCGCCCGGTATCACGTACTTGAACAGGTCGAACAGGTTCATCGCCTGCGTCACGAAATCTTTTGCGATCCCTTCGCCGGCGTCGAGCCCGAAGACGAGCTCGAGGTCATCGACCTTCCAGACGCTCACCAGATTGGCCACCGTGCGCTGGGTGCCGGCCTCGCTCACGCGAAGCTTGCCGATCAGGTTCTCACCCTCCCGGCTCGTGGAGAGGGAGACCAGGTAGCCGCGGCCCTGGAGCTGCTTCTTCGCGATCGTCGTCATTTCGGATTTGTCCTCCTTGGCCATCGAGGGTGCCTCCGGCGCAGCTATCCCGACCATCGCTAATAAAGACTCTGAGGTGCCGCCCACCGCAGTTCCCACCCTGGAGATTTATACGGCCCAGCGTGTTCCACCGCCGTCGGGCTCGTGGTCTAGCGGTTATGACATCGCTCTCACACAGCGAAGGTCACCGGTTCGAATCCGGTCGAGCCCACTCCGGTTCCGATTCGACCCGCCATCAGTGTGCGACCGTCGCGGTGAGGGCCGCGACCAACACCGCCACCAGGGCGAGGCCCGCCAACGGGATTAACGCGAGCCACCGCGGCTCGTACCGTAGGTGCATGTAGTAGGCGACCACCAGGCTCGCCTTCACGGTGGCGAGGATGACGAGGATGACGATCGCCTCCAGGTGAGGCAAGCCGAGGCTGTACACATTCAATTCGACAAGCGTCACCACCGCGAGGATGACGAACACGACCACATAGGGACGCTTCTTCAGCTCCTCCACGGCCCCGGTCGCATGCGTCGCAGTCGCCGTCTCGCTCATGCCTTACCTCAGATTAGATACACGATCGTGAAGAGGAAGATCCAGACCACATCGACGAAGTGCCAGTAGAGCCCCGCGAGTTCGACCGCCTCATGGTTCTCCTTCGTAAATCCTCCCTTGAACGCCTTCCTCGTGACGTACGCCATCGCGAGCACGCCGGCGGTGACGTGCGAGCCGTGGACGCCGGTCTGGGCATAGAATGTAGGGCCGTACAGCGGGTTCACCCCCGACCCGGCGGGGGCGTGGGTGAAGGTCAGCCCCTCTCCGAAGAAGAGGTGTTGATACTCGAACGCCTGGATACTGAGGAAGGTGATCCCGAGGAGCAAGGTCGCGAGCAGGAAGAGGCGGAGCTTCGACTGGTCGCCGCGTTCGATAGCGGCCAATGCCTCGACCATCGTCAGGCTGCTGCAGATCAGGATGAACGTGTTGGCTCCGGTCAACGGCACGTTGAGGATCTGGTTCGGGGTCGCCCACGGACCTTGGAACGTCGGAAGGCCGATGGTGGCGGTCCGCAAGCGAAGGGTCCAAGAGGCGCCGATAATGGCGGAGAAGAACATGATTTCCGTCGCTAACATGAGCCACATGCCGAGTTTCCTCGCGCTCACCCGCGGGAACCGCGACTCAACGGCCGCCGCAAGCCCATAGAAGGGGCTCGAGGGCCGCTGCAAGTCCTGGTGGATCCACCCCCCGATGCCGCCCGCGAAAATCACGACGCCGGCCAGGAGGAGGGGGATGCTTCCGGATACAATGCCGACGTACGCGACGCCCATCCCGACCGCGATGATCACAGGCCAAGGGCTTCCGTGATGCTCCTCTTCGCCTTCCCCGACGGACTCCGGATGCGCCATCCACCCGTTCCGGAGCCGTGGAACATCCGGGCCGCTATAACATCTTCGCTTTTACGCGAAGGGAGACGTCAGTTCGGACGGAACACCCACGGATCGTGCGCGAGGGTCAGGAACAAGTCTCGCGACTTCGACCACTCGATGAGCCAATTCGGCACCGCAATTCGCGGTCCCTCAGGTCGAAATCGCATGGAGAATGCGTTTCCTCTGAGGGGGATAAAAGCATCGACGTTCGTGCTGATTTTTATTCCCAGGACATAGAACGCAGGAGGTCGGATGGTTGAGTCCGAGGCACCCATCGAGCGGAGAAAGACCGCAAGGAAGGCCGGAAGCGAACATCGGTTGGTAAGGACCAACGAAACGGCTTATACCCGGCCCTCGGATGTGGAGCCCCTCAGGTTTCTCATGCCGAACGTCCAACGGATGAAGACAAAGCTCGTGCTCATGGGAGAGAGTGGAGTCGGGAAGACGTCCCTCGTCCGACGGTTCGTCATGAACGAATACGAAGACGCGTACCTCCGAACGGTTGGGACTCGGGTTAGCAAAATCGAGCTCGTGGTGCCCCACGGACCGGATACGGAGGTCCACATGGACATGTCGATCTTCGACATCATGGGCGAGAAGGGCTTCCGGGACCTCGTCCGCGAGGCCTACTACCACGGCGCCCAGGCCCTGATGGCGGTGTGCGACCTGACGCGGAAGGACAGCTTGGACGCGCTGACCGAGTGGATTCCCGCGGCCCTCGAGGTGACGGGGGATGTGCCCCTCTACCTCGTCGTGAACAAGAGGGATCTCGAACCGCAGCGCGCGATTTCGGAGGAGGAGATTCGGCGGGCCGCAGAGGCCCACCGCGCGCCGTATGTCCTGACCTCCGCGCGGACCGGCGAGTTTGTCGAGGACGTGTTCAATGCCCTCGCCATCGAGATGGTGGATCGTGCGTTCCGGCACGAAGTGGAGCGCGTGGCGCAGCGGTCCGTCCGCGACAAGGTGTTGGTCCTGCTGGAGAAACGGGGATCGATCGGCCTGAAGAAGAATCAGTTCTTCGATATCCTCCGCGGCGTGCAGTTCGACGAAATCCAGGCCGAGCTCGATCGGCTCGAACGGGAAGGCCTGGTCACGATCTTGTGGTACGGAGCGTCCGACTTCGCAGTCACGATCACCCCTCGCGGCGCGAAAGCCGTTCGGCAGAGTCAAGCATGGGGCGCGCCCTGAAACGCCGATCGAGGACAGAGCGATGAAGAAGGTCCAACTGGAGCGCACCTTACAGTCGCTCGACCCGATCGCCCATCCGATACCGGCCGCGGAACAATATCCGACGCCCGCGGGGATCGCGGCCGAGCTCGTCTACTTCGCGGCGGGACGCGGCGACATCGTCGGTCGTTCCGTCGCAGACCTGGGTTGCGGGAATGGGATCCTCGCGATCGCCGCGAAACTCCTGGGCGCCGATCGAGTGCTGGGGATCGATTCGGATCCGAAAGCCCTCGCGGTCGCCCGTCGCAACTCGACCCGCGCCGGAGTCGACGTGGAATGGCTCCGGAGGACCGTCGACGGATTCCACGAACCCTTCGATACCGTCGTGATGAATCCTCCCTTCGGTGCCCAGACCCGACAGGCCGATCGTCCCTTCCTCGACGCCGCGATCGCGAGCGGCCGCGTGATCTACACTTTCCTCAATCCACCGTCGGAGGAATTCGTGCGACGACGGATCGGAGCTTCCGGAGGTTCGATTACCGATCGCCTTGAGTACGCCTTTCCGATCGCGCGCCTGCTCCCTTTCCATCGGGACGAAGTCCGGACGATCGCTGTGCTCCTCTTCCGCTGCGAGGTGGCGAAGGACTAAATACCGAGGTCCCCTGTTCGTGCGGAACGAGGAGCGGAACGGTCCGAATGGAAGCGAAGATGGTCCTCCCCGGCGATGAGATCGCCGTCGCGGAGGAGTTTGAACCCGGCGAGGGAACGTACGAGAAGAATGGACGCGTGTACGCGTCGACCCCGGGCGTCCTCATCCTTGATTCGGCGAACCGCGTCGCCCGAGTTCGCGCCTTCAACCCACCGGCTGAATTGAAGGTCGGCGACATTGTGTACGGAACGGTCGACGACATCCGAGGGATGATGGCGACCGCCACGATTCTGGCGATCCACGGCCGAACCCGCCAAGTCAGCGGGGAAGCCGAAGGGACCATCCACATCTCCAATGTCTCCGAGGACTACACGGAGGACATCCACGACAAATTCCGCCTCGGCGACATCATCCGGGCGAAAGTCATCCAAGTGAAGCCCTCGGTGCAATTGACGACGGCCGAGGCGAACCTCGGAGTGGTCAAGGCTCTCTGTTCCGTCTGTCGCGGACCGCTCGAACTCCGAGGACGCGACCTGTACTGTCCGAGAGACGAACGGACGGAGCGAAGGAAGGTCGCCGCGGACTATGCAGATCTTCGTCTCTTCGTTCCAGCGACTGAACTCGGCGGAGGAACGATCCCGGAGAAACATCGCGGAGGCCGTCCCGAAGGGGCCGACCGCGGGGGTCGGGACCGAGGCGGACGGGGTGGCGGCCGCGAACGGTTCCGCGATCGCGGCGGTAGCGGCCGGGGTCGCGACAGGCGGGGTCAGCGAGGTGGCGGAGGTCGCGATCGCGATCGCGACCGTCGCCGCTGACGAAAAAATTCCTGACCGTTGCGTTCCGAGAATTAGCATCAAGAATCGAAGGCAAAAAGATATGAACCTTCCCCGTGATAGCAGCCCGAAGACGTTGCCGATGCCTCCGTCCAACGAGGAACTGATGCGGGAGCTCAGCCGACTTCGCTCGGAAATTCAGCAGCTCCGGGAGGTCGTCAGCGCCCTGTTCAACGCGGTTTTCGAGGAAGGGGACGAAGACTGGGATACGGTCCCCGAGAAGGACGAATTCAACCTCTACAACTGATCCGTGCCAGGAAGGCCGGCCGTTCGTTGTTTAATATTCCCCGTGAGTATCCGGGACCCGTGGCCGACCTCCACGACATCGTGAGAGCCCACGAAGAGTGGAGGCTTCGCGAGGCGCTCAACCTTCAAGCATCGGAAAATGTGATGAGTGATGCCGCGCGATCGCTCCTCAGCACGGACTTCGCGCATCGGTACACACTCCCCGACGACCTGGTCCCTTCTCTGGCTGGCCTGAAGAACGCGTATCGCGGGACCAAACACACGGATGCGGTGGAAGAGCTGGCCGAGCGACACGCCCGGGAGGTATTCCGCTCGGCGTTCGCTTCTCTCAAACCGTTGTCCGGTCACCTCGCGGGCTTCCTGTTGCTGCAGGCCTGTTGCAAGCGAGGTGATCGAATCTTGGTCATCTCCGCCGCCCACGGCGGATACGACGGCTACATGCCTGGGTTCCTGCCCGAGTACCTCGGCCTCGATGTGCAATTTCTCCCTTTCGACCCACGGGTGTGGAACGTCGATCCGAAGGCCGCCGCGGACTTGATCATCGAGACGAGGCCGCGGCTCGTGCTCCTCGGCGCGAGCTTCATCCTGTTCCCGTACAACCTCCGGTGGCTCCGCGGAGCGTGCGACGACGTCGGGACAATCTTGGGCTACGACGCCTCCCATGTGCTCGGCCTGATCGCCGGAGGCGAGTTCCAGAAGCCCATGTTGGAGGGCGTTGACGTCCTCAGCGCGAGCACGCACAAATCGTTCCCGGGACCGCAGGGCGGTTTGTTCCTCTCGAACCGAAAGGACGTGTTCGACCGCGCGATGGGAAGTTTCCTGTGGCGAATCCAAGACAATGCCCACTGGAACCGGATTGCCGCCACGGCGCAGGTCCTCCGGGAGATGAAAGAGTTCGGGCCCGCCTACGCAAGACAGGTAGTCGCCAACTCGAGGGTGCTCGCGAGCCAACTGGACAAGTGGGGGTTCCCTGTGAAATTTGCATCGCAGGGCTATTCCGCGTCGCACCAGATCCACGTCGACGTGGAGGCTTTGAAAGAAAAATGGAGCCTCGGTCCTGCGGACTTCGCGGACCGGCTCGAGGCGAACAACCTCATCGTCGATGCGGTCGGGCGGATCGGGACCGCGGAAATCACGCGGATGGGCGCGACGGAGGAAGACATGCAGGCGATCGCCGGACTCATTGTCCGCGCGAGCCGCGGCGAAGACGTCCGCGCCGAGGTCGCGGGGGCGCGCTCGCGACTCCGGCTTTCCTTCGCCTTCCCTCCTTGAGCGACGGCCACTCTTCGCCCCTCGCGACGACTATCGGGAAGCGCCTGGTCCGGACTTTCCCCGCGGTGCGGCACATCTGAACGGACGTCCGGTAGACAAAGGGCCATATGTCGTGGCCCCGTTAGCCCAACGTGGCGAAAGCCGATCGATACCGACGACAGGCGGTCCTGCCGGAAATTGGCCAGGAGGGTCAGCGGGCCCTCGGCGCGTCCCATGTCGTAGTCGTGGGCCTGGGCGCCCTCGGGAGCGTCTCCTCCGACTTGCTCGTCCGAGCCGGTGTCGGTCGCGTGCGCCTCGTCGATCGCGATGTGGTCGAACTGGTGAACCTCCAGCGACAGACCCTGTATTCCGAGGCCGACATCGACACGCCGAAGGCGGAGGCCGCCGGGAGGCGCCTTCGAAGCGTGAACGCCGCGGTCCAAGTGGAGGCCGTCCCGCGCGATGTCCACTCCGGGACGGTCCGGGAGATCATGACGGATGTCGACGCGATCGTTGACGGGACCGACAATCTCGAGACGAGGTTCCTCCTGAATGAAGCGGCAATGGACCTCGGCATCCC